>NZ_VDFS01000038.1:33756-104325 GCF_006151955.1 Georgenia sp. 311
CCTCCTCGTCCGTGAGGGAGAGCTGCGAGGTCTCATCGGACCTCGGGAGCTGCCCCGCCTGTGGAGCAGGCACCTGCTGAACTCCAGTGCCGTGGCCGGCTTCGTCCCCCACGGTGCGACCTTCGGCGACGTCGGGTCGGGCGCGGGCTTCCCCGGGGTCGTCGTCGCACTCATGCGACCGGACCTCGAGGTCACGCTCATCGAACCGATGGAGCGACGAGTCGCCTGGCTGCACGACGTCGCGTCGGAGCTGTCGATCGAGAACGTCACCGTCGAGCGGGCCCGTGCCGAGGAGCTTCACGGCGCGCGCGAGTTCGACGTGGTCAGCGCCCGCGCGGTGGCGGCGCTGAAGAAGCTCATCTCCTGGGTAGCCCCGCTCATCGCCCCTGGGGGCTCGCTCGTCGCGCTCAAGGGTGAGCGCGCTGCCCTGGAGATCGACGAGGCCGCGAAGGCCCTGCGCAAGTACCGGCTGCGCGACGCCCGGGTCTACGAGGTGCTCGTGCCCGGCACCGACGACCCCACCCGCGTCGTCACCGCCGAACGCCAGCCCGCCTGAGCTCCCCGCGCCGGCCGCGATCCGCGCACAAAGGCCAGCGCCCCCTGCGGGCACGCACACACCCCCACCCCCCCGCGAGAGCCGACTTCCGCGCGAGAGCGGAGTTCTGCGCGAGAGCGGAGTTTCGCGCGAGAGCCGACTTCTGCGCGAGAGCTGGGTTCCGCAGAAGGCGGGTTCCGCGAGGGTACCGAGGTCACCGGGTCCCGGCCCGCGTGACTGCGCCGTTAGGTGTGGAGTTGTGGACCGTTCAGGTCCAGGAATCCACACCGAAGTGCCGCAGCGTGACACTGCGACGAGTGCAGGTCGTGCGGACGCGAAACGTTGACGCAGGCGCCGTTGGTTCCGGGAGGTACGTGGCCATGGCGATGTTCCACGTGAAACGTCCTCGTGGCGAACGGGTACGCCGTTCGGTCTGCTCACCTGTGTCTCCACGGGCGCTAGATGTGTGCGCGGCGGCTCTGGTGGCCGGCAGGCACCTCGGGGGCTGCACCGGGTCGTTGGGGGCCGCCTCAGCTGCTTCGGTGCGCGTGCCAGTGCGCGTGCGTAGCCCGCGGCTGCGCGATCTCACGCCCGTTGTCGTCGAGGTTTCACGTGAAACAGCGCCGCGAGGGAGGGCTTGGCTGACATCGGGGCGGATCGAATCCCGTCCGACGTGCACCTTCGCGTTTCCACAGATCACTGACTCGTCGCCCGCGCCACTATTGCGACCGCTTAGGACCGCTCCGCCGTGGCTTGCGCCCCTCCATGTCACGGCTGGCTATAGGTGGCTCCGAGGGCGCGCGCTCCTTGTGTTCCACGTGAAACCAGCGGTCGATGCTCGTCGTGCACGTGACAGCAGCGGTGTCGAGTCTGGCGTCCCACGCAGGCGACCGCGGAGGAGGTCGCGGACTGCGTCTGAGACGGGCCTGTCGTGACACGTGAATGGCCCATCGTGCAGCTCGACGCTAACGCCACGTGGATCTTAAGGGGTGAGTTCCGCGAGGCCCGGGGCAGCGCCTGTCGAATCTCGTAGCCCGAGCGGCGTCTCTTGGAGCCCGTTTCACGTGAAACAACGGCGCCGGTTTCACGTGAAACCAAAGAGCCACTGCGGGAACATCTGGTGTGATGCCTAATGGATCTCCGAGGGCCGCCGTGGTCACAGTGGGCGTTCGTCTCGCCATCCTCCCTTCACGCGGCCCCGTTTCACGTGAAACCCATCGCGTACTTGCGACGTGATGGCCGTTCGTATGCGTGCAGATGACCAGCGTGGCAGGAACAGATCGACAGTGCGTACTTGTCGCACTCTCGGCCCATCGCCTCCTGCAGCTCGAGCAGCCTCGTACACCGGTGACCGGCAGTTGCTGAGACACGAAGGGTCCGTGGCGCGAGTCGTTCTACCGTAGACGCGCACGCTGGCGCAGGCTCGGGCGCGCTATCCACCGCTGTGGGGAACCTTGGGGACAGCGCTCAGATCCGCGGTATGACGCGCATCCGGAGACTCAGTTTCCGCAGGTTCGGCCGTCGACGCGTCTGGTTTCACGTGCAACCAACGCACTGGAAGGCAGGAGCGGTGAGTCCACGGGCGAGCACCGCCGGGCCTGATCCGTTCGTGTCGCTGTTCAGAGCTCGGGCGCGGAATCGATCGTCGGGATCAGGATCGCTCCCCACGCGACGGCAGCCGGCATAGAACGCCAGCGCACGGAAGAACCTGTCCCAGGCGCTCCCGACGCGATCAGCATCGGCCGGGAGCGTGTCGGCGCCACTGGGCCGCCGCTGATGACGTGCAGACGCTGTAAGGGAGACCAGTCGGAGCTACCAACCCTGCAGGGAGGGGTGAACGCACACCTGGCGCATGGACGTTTCGCCGCGGTGGCGGACCCCTCCCATGTTTCACGTGAAACCGGCCGCGGCTCCTACCCGAGTGCGAAGGACTATCGGCGGCTCGGCCTCGTCCTGGCACCGTGCCCCGTTCCCCATCACCGCATGTCCGTGACCTGCCGACACGACAGTCCCCGAACGGAAGCGGGCGCACCGGAGCCGAGCGGGCCCGCGCTGCACATCCGGCGTCCAGCTCGGCGGAGCCCCTATGGCAGATCGAGAGGGGAGCGTGTCGGCGCAGAGGCCTGCTCCTGCCTGTTTCACGTGAAACCGCCACCGAGCCACTCACAACGAAGTCGCCGGCGCGACGCGAAACACGGGGACGCTACGGCCTGCCTGCAAGGGCATCTAGGGCCCAGCGACTAGGCTGGGACCACTCTCGAACTACTGCGGAACTAGGGGTGCGTGTGACCAGGTCGGACGACACCATGCCGCGCCCTCCGAAGGGAAACGGTGTGGACCACGTGAACCGCGGCGATCCCGCCAGCATCCTCGGGCTCGACGCCTTCGACGAGTCGACGCCACTGGCGGCTCAGCTTGCCGAGGACGCTCGCCGTCGCATGTCGCTGGAGGGGAGGACCTTCCCCCGGCCTCCCGAGACGAAGATCCTCACCGTCGCCAACCAGAAGGGCGGCGTCGGGAAGACCACCACCACGGTGAACCTTGCGGCGGCGTTGGCGATCGGTGGACTACGCGTCCTCGTCATCGACAACGACCCCCAGGGCAACGCATCCACGGCGATGGGGATCGACCACCGCGCCGGCACGCCGTCGACCTACGACGTGCTCATCGAGGACACCCCGCTCTCCGAGGTGGTCCAGCCCTGCCCCGACGTCGACGGCCTGTTCTGCGCACCGGCGACCATCGACCTGTCCGGAGCCGAGATCGAGCTCGTCTCCATGGTGGCCCGCGAGAACCGGCTGCGGAACGCGATCGCGACGTACCTCGAGGCGCAGGCGCCTGAGCAGCGTTTCGACTACGTCTTCATCGACTGCCCTCCGAGCCTCGGGCTGCTGACCGTGAACGCCTTCGTCGCTGCACGCGAGGTACTCATCCCGATCCAGTCCGAGTACTACGCGCTCGAGGGCCTGAGCCAGCTCCTGCGGAACATCGAGCTCATCAGGGGACATCTCAACCCTACGCTACATGTGTCGACGATCCTGCTCACGATGTTCGACAAGCGGACGAACTTGTCCCGGCAGGTGGCGGACGAGGTCCGTGAGCACTTCCCGGCCCAGACGCTCGAGGTGTCGATCCCTCGCTCGGTCCGGATCTCCGAGGCCCCGTCCTACGGCCAGACAGTCCTCACCTACGACCCGGGCTCCACCGGTGCGCTGGCCTACCGGGCCGCAGCGCAGGAGATGGCGGAGCGCGCGGCAGAGGGCGTCACCGCGGCCGTGTCCCAGTCCCAGCCGCAGTCCGCCGCGGCACCACGTTCGGAGGATGTCAATGAGTGAGAAGCGACGGGGGCTCGGCAAGGGCCTCGGCGCCCTGATCCCGACCGCGCCGACCGAGGGCCGTCCCGTCGACGTGTTCTTCCCGAGCAAGCCCGCCGGTGAGCCCGCCGCACGCGCCGTCACGACGTCGGCCTCCACCCCGGCGGCCGTCGAGGAGAAGCCCGCGAGGAGCGCGAACGCCCGCACGACGACGACGGCGACCACGAAGTCCCGTAAGCGCCCCTCCATCCCCAAGGACACCGTCAACCCCGGTCGCAAGACGGAGACTGCTCCCGAGCCGGAGCCCGCTGCACCCAGCGCACCGGAGCCCGCCCCCGAGCCGACGGACGCCGCGGACACCGGCGGCCTCGCCCCCGTCCCGGGCGCCTCCTTCGCCGAGGTGGGCGTCCACGAGGTCATCGCCAACCGGCGCCAGCCCCGTCAGGTCTTCGACGAGGACGAGCTCGAGGAGCTCGCCTCCTCGATCCGTGAGGTCGGCGTCCTCCAGCCGATCGTCGTGCGTCCCCTGCCCGAGGGTGAGGGCGCGCGGTACGAGCTCATCATGGGTGAGCGGCGCTGGCGGGCCACCCAGCTCGCCGGGCTGGAGACCGTGCCGGCGATCATCCGGCACGTGGAGGACAACGACCTCCTGCGCGACGCGCTCCTGGAGAACCTCCACCGGGCCCAGCTCAACCCCCTGGAGGAGGCGGCAGCCTACCAGCAGCTCCTCGAGGACTTCGAGTGCACGCACGAGGAGCTCGCCTCCCGCATCGCCCGCTCCCGCCCGCAGATCTCGAACACGCTGCGCCTGCTCAAGCTCCCCGCGCTCGTCCAGCGACGCGTCGCGGCAGGCGTCCTGTCGGCAGGCCACGCCCGCGCCCTCCTCGGGCTCTCGGACCCGGCCGCGATGGAGCGCCTCGCGCAGCGGATCGTCGCCGAAGGGCTGAGCGTGCGCACCACCGAGGAGATCGTCGCGCTCGGTGACGAGCCCACCGCCCCGGAGATGCGCCGGCGTCCCCGCGGGGGCGCCCACGTCGCCGAGCTCAACGAGCTCGCGACCCGCCTCGCCGACCGCTTCGACACACGCGTGAAGATCGGGATGGGCCAGCGCAAGGGCCGGATCAACATCGAGTTCGCCAGCCTCGAGGACCTCAACCGGATCCTCGACGTGCTCGCCCCGAACGTCGAGCGCCCGGCGCTGGAGAACTGAGCACGCTGGGAGCGGGGCGGCCTCTCGGTCGCCCCGCTCCGGCGTGTCAGCCCAGCTTCGTCAGCCCCGCGCGGCGGCCTGGCGCACGAGCGTGGTCACGAGCTCGGTGAAGGACGGGCCGCCACCGGCCGCCCACGCCTGCGCGGACTGCGGGAAGAGGGACGTCTCGGTCATCCCGGGCGCGACGTTCATGTCCAGGAACCACGGCGTGCCGTTCTCGTCGACGATGAGGTCGGTGCGGGACAGATCCCGCAGCCCGAGCGCCTCGTGCGCGGCGACGGCGGCCCGGGCGGCCACCGCCGTCGTGTCCTCGTCGAGCCGGGCGGGCACGAAGTACTCGGTGCGCCCGGCGTTGTAGCGCGCGTCGTAGTCGTAGGGCCCCTCGGTGACGATCTCGACCGGGGGCAGGGCAACGGGCCCGTCGCCGAGATCGACGACGGAGACAGCCACCTCCGTGCCCGTGACGGCGCGCTCCACGAGGGCGGCGTTGCCGTAGGAGAAGCAGGAGACCATCGCCTCGGGGAGGTCCTCGGCCCGGGTGACGACGGTGACGCCGAGCGCCGAGCCGCCGTCCTCGGGCTTGACGACGAGCGGCAGGCCCACTCCGGCGACGGCGGTGGCCAGCACCTCGCTCGAGCCGATCTCGGTGAACAGCCCGCGCGGGAAGGTGACGAACGGCGGGGTGGCGACGCCGGCGGCGGCGACGAGCTCCTTGGCGACCGGCTTGCGCGAGGCCAGACGGCACGCGGCCGACGTGCTGCCGACGTACGGGATGTCGAGCAGCTCCAGGAGGGCGCGGATCGAGCCGTCCTCCCCGGTGGAGCCGTGGACCAGCGGGAAGACGACGTCCGGCGGGTCCGCGCTCAGCGCGGGCAGCAGCTCAGGGTCCAGGTCGCGGACCTCGACGTCCAGGCCCCCGTCGCGGAGCAGCTGGGCCACCCGGCGCCCGGACCGCAGGGAGACGTCGCGCTCGTGCGAGAGTCCTCCCGCGAGGACGAGGACGCGGGGGTTGTCGGCGTTCGTCATTGTCACTCCGCTCTCGGTCAGGTCTGGTCCGGGCTCGGGGCGTCGGCCAGCGGGTCCTCGCTCGTGCGCCGGGAGCCCGCCGTCCCGAACATCTCGGTGAGCTCGAGCTCGGAGCGTACGACGCCGGCGAGGCGGCGCACTCCCTCCCGGATGCGCTCCGGGGTCGGGTAGCAGAACGACAGGCGCATGTGGTCCGCACCCTGCCCGTCGGCGTAGAACGCCGTGCCGGACACGTAGGCGACGAGGTTGGTCACCGCGCGGGGCAGCATCGCCTTGGCGTCCAGCCCTGGCGGCAGCGTCACCCACGTGTAGAACCCGCCGTCCGGCACGGTCCAGCGCGCCTCGGGCAGGTACTCGGTGAGCGCCGACATCATCGCGTCGCGGCGGGTGCGGTACTGGTCGCGGAAGTCCTTGACCTGCCCGTACCAGTCGTACCCCTGGAGGTAGGAGGTGATGGACAGCTGGCTGAAGCGCGAGGGCGAGAGGATGGCCGCCTCGCTGGCCAGCACGAGCTTCTCGCGCACGGCGTGCGGCGCGGCCGCCCATCCCACGCGGTAGCCCGGGGCGAAGGTCTTGGAGAAGGAGCCGAGGTAGACGACGGCGTCGGGGTCGTAGCTCTTGAGCGACGGGAGCGGGTCGCCGTCGAAGCCGAGGAGGCCGTAGGGGTTGTCCTCGAGGATGAGCACGCCGTGCCGGCGGCAGATCTCCACGATCCGCGGCCGGCGCTCCTCGGCGAGCGTGACCCCGCCCGGGTTGTGGAAGTTCGGGACGGTGTAGAGCATCTTCACCCGCCGCCCTTCGGCGGCGAGCCGGCGCAGCGTGCGCTCGAGCTCCTCGGGGACCAGGCCCTGGTCGTCCATCGCGACGTGGACGATGTCGGCCTGGTAGGCCCGGAACACCCCGAGCGCGCCGACGTAGCTGGGCGCCTCGGCGACGATGACGTCACCCGGGTCGATGAAGATCTCGGTGACGAGGTCGAGCGCCTGCTGGGAGCCGGTGGTGACGACGACGTCGTCCGGGTGGGCGTGGACGTGGTCGTAGCGCATGACCTCGACGATCTGCTCGCGCATCTCGACCTCGCCCTGGCCGCTGCCGTACTGCAGCGCCTCCGGTCCGCGGTCGCGCAGCAGCTTCGCCGTCATGTCGGCGAGGAAGTCGATCGGCAGGCCGGAGATGTTCGGCATCCCACCGGCCAGCGACACCACCTCCGGGCGGCTCGCGACGGCGAACAGCGCCCGGATCTCCGAGGAGCGCATCCCGTGAGCTCGCTGGGCGTAGGAGGAGAACCACGGGTCGAGCCGGGTGCCGGCCGCCGCCGTGGGCGGCTGATGCGGTTCGGGTGTCGTCATGGAGGCCTCCTCGTGCGCGCGTCACCTGACGCGTAGGGCCAGGCTACGCCGCCGCGACGCCTGCCCAGGTCGGAGTGTCAGGGAACGAGCGTCGCGAGCTCCTGGGCGAGGGCGGGCTTGGGCCGCGCTCCGACGAGCGACGTCACGAGCTCACCGTCGCGGAACAGCACGAGCGTCGGGATCGAGACGATGCCGTACTCGCGCGTCGTGTCGGGGTTCTCGTCGACGTCGAGCCCGACGACGCGGAGCCGGTCGCCGAAGTCGGCGGCCAGCTCCGCAAGGACCGGGGAGAGCTTGAGGCACGGCTGGCACCATGCCGCCCAGAAGTCGACGAGCACCGGCCCGGGGGCGGCGAGCACCTCCTCGGCGAAGGTGTCGTCGGTGACCTGGGGGAACGCGGGGACGCTCACAGCGCGACGGCGCCCTGCGGGGTCTGGGAGGCGTCGGCGTCCGGCTCGGCCGCCTCGCCGAGGGCGGCGAGGTAGCGCTCGGCGTCCAGCGCGGCGGCGCACCCGGTGCCAGCGGCCGTGATGGCCTGGCGGTAGGTGTGGTCCACGGCGTCGCCGCAGGCGAAGACGCCGGGGACGCTCGTCGCGGTCGAGGGCGAGGACACGACGATGTAGCCGCTCTCGTCGAGGTCGACCTGGCCGACGAGCATGTCGGTGCGCGGCACGTGCCCGATCGCGACGAACACGCCGGTGGCGTCGATATCGCGCTCCTCACCGGTGACGGTGTCGCGCAGGGTGAGGCCGGTGACCTTGTCGGTGCCGTGGATCGCGGCGACCTCGCTGTTCCACGCGAACTCGATCTTCGGGTTCGACATCGCGCGCTCGGCCATGATCTTCGAGGCCCGCAGCTCCTCGCGGCGGTGGACGACGGTGACCTTCGAGGCGAACTTCGTGAGGAAGGTGGCCTCCTCCATCGCGCTGTCACCGCCGCCGACGACGACGATGTGCTGCTCGCGGAAGAAGAAGCCGTCGCAGGTGGCGCAGTAGGACACCCCGCGCCCACCGAGGGTCTTCTCGCCCTCGAGGCCCAGCTCCTTGTAGGCCGAGCCGTTGGCGAGGATGACGGTGCGGGCCCGGTAGACGTCGCCCTCGGCGGTCGTCACGGTCTTGACGTCCCCCGTGAGGTCGACCGAGACGGCGTCGTCGTAGACGACGGCGGCGCCGAACTTCTCGGCCTGGGCCTGCATCCGCTCCATGAGCTCGGGGCCCATGATCCCCTCGGGGAAGCCCGGGAAGTTCTCCACCTCGGTGGTGTTCATCAGCGCGCCGCCGGCGGTGACGGCGCCGGCGATGACGACCGGTTCGAGGTTGGCGCGTCCGGCGTAGACGGCCGCGGTGTAGCCGGCCGGGCCGGAGCCGACGATGACGACCTCGTGGAGGGTGGTGGTCGTGCTGTCCGTCATGACAATCCTTCGGTGTTCGGGGTACTCATGGGGTCAAGGCCGGTGGCGCGGGTTTTGTTCCGTCGTCACTCGACGGTGAGCTCCGCGAGCTCGATGCGGTTGCGTCCGTCGGAGCCCGCGACCGGCAGGGAGGTGAACCAGAGCACGAGCCTGTCGGTGACGACCGGCTCGGCGAAGGTGAAGGTCGTGGCCGGGCCCATCGGGCCGGAGGCGAGCAGCTCGCCCTCGGTGGGCGTCGCCGGGTCGGTCGCGCGGATCTCCACGTTCCCGCCCTGACCCAGGAGGTCGATGGTGACGCCCGAGACGAGGCTCTCCTGCTCGAGCTGGACGGCGAGCCCGATGCCGGACTTCATCCCGTACCCGGGGTCGACGTAGGAGCGCGAGCGCCAGTAGGTGGCGGGGTCGCCGTCCGTCGCCTGCGGGGTGAGCTCGGGGTTCTCCGCGCCGTCGCCCTCGGGGTCGAGCGGGGTGAGGGAGGCGATCACCGGTGCGGGCGCCTCGGGGGCGGCCGCCTCCGGCGGGGCGGTCGTCGCACCGTCGCCGGGCTCCTGCGGGGCAGGGGTCTCGGCGGGGGCGGTGATCGTCGTCGGGCGCTCGACGGGGCCGGGGTCGGCGGTGAGCGTCCGGAAGGCGATGATCGCGCCGATGATGACGGCGACGAAGGCGATCGCGAGCACGATCGGCGTGGGGTCCAGGCGCCGCTCACGGAAGGGGACGGGGCCGCCGCGCTCGGGCTCCGGCTCGGCGACGACCTCCTCCCAGGTGCGCGGCTCGGCGGGCCCGAAGGCGGGTGCCTCCTGATCGACGGTGGTGGGCGTGGGGTCCGCCGGGACGCGGTCGTGCTCGAGCGCCGCCCGGACGTCGGCCTCACGGGTCTCGGCGAGCGCCTGCTCGGCGCGGGCCTCACGCTCGGCGGTGCGGGTGGCGGCGGCCTCGGAGACCTTCTCGGCCCCGGCGGAGACGCGTCCCTTGACGGCGTCGACGGCGCGGCGGGTGGAGTCCGCGACGGCCGCGGCAGCGCCGCCGACACCGGCGCCGACGGCCGCGGTGATGACCGAGCCGCGCGGGTGGCGGGCGGCCAGCGGCGCGCCGGGTGCCTCGGCGTCCTCCCCGGCGACGACGGCCGTGAAGTCCTCCGGTGCGCTCGTGTCCGCGGGCGGCGTCCGCGGGTACCACGCCGTGGTGTCACGGGTCGCGGGCTCGGGCGCGGGCGTCGGCGAGCCGGCGTCCTCACCCTGGACGACCGACTCCCACGCCGGGGCGGGCCGCTCGGTGGCGGGCTGCGGCGTGTCGGTCGGGGCGCTCGTGCCCGTCACCGCGGGCATCCCGACGAGGGTCTCGCCCGCGGGCTCCTCGGGGAGCCCCGGCTGCGCGGCGGGCTCGTCGACCGGCTCGGGTGCCGCGACGGGCGCCTCGTCGGCGGGTGCGGGCTGCGCGGGCTGGGGCTCGTCGGCCGGCCAGGCCTCGACCGGCTCCTCGTCGAGCACGCGGGGCGCACGCACGGCGGTGTCCTCCGCCGTCTCGATGAGAGCGGCCTCCTCGGCCGCCTCGAGGGTGGCGTCGGCGGGTGAGCCGGCCGTGCGGTCCGTGGCGGCCGACGCCTCGGCGGCCTCGGCCGCGGTGGCCTCGTCCCGCGCCCCCGCCGCGGCAGCACCGACGGCGGCCAGGGCACCGGGCCACACGGGGTGGTCCCCGGCCAGGGTCTCGACGTTGATGTCGCGCCAGGGCGCGAGCTCGCGGATGAGCTCGCTCGGCGTGCGCGGCCCCTGGCCGCTCATCGTGCGGGAGCACAGTGCGTCGAGGTCGGCGGGGACCTCGTCGCGCAGGCTGCTCGGCGCGACCGGGACGCCGCCCACGGTGCGGGCGGGCGGGGCCTGGACCGCGAGGTCCGGGCCGTCGGCCGGGTAGGGCCAGGTGCCGGTGAGGGCGAGGTAGAGCAGCCGGACGAGCCCGAGGGTGTCGTGCTGTGACGCGGAGACGGGGTCGAGGTCGATGCCGAGGTAGGCGGCGGCCACACCGAGGCCGGCGAGCCGGACCTGGCCGTCGCCGGTGACGTGGACGGCCGCCGGGGTGAGGGCGAGGTGGTGCACCCCGCGCCGGCGAGCGGCCTCCAGGGCGCTGGCGGCCTCGCCGACCACTGAGCGGGCCTGCTCGGCGTCCAGGGCGCCGGAGACGGTGAGCTCCTCGAGGGACTGCCCGTTCGCGACGTCGGCGACGACGAACGCGTGGCCGTCCTGGGCGCCGACGTCGAGCACCCGCTCCAGGCGGGGGTCGTCGACGAGGGCGGCGCGCCGTGCGGCGTCGAGGGTCTCGGCCGAGGGCCCGGTGGTCGAGGGGAGCACGAGCGCCCGCACCGGCCGTTCGAGGATCTCGTCCTGCCCGTGCCACAGGGCGGTGCCGGGCAGGATCGCGGTGAGCTCGCGGTCCAGTCGGTAGCGTCCGGACAGCAGTGTGCCCTGTGCCAGCGCGGGGGCGGTGGCGCGTGCGTGGTCGTCCAGCGTCCTGCTCCCTCTGTCAGGCCCGGGTCCTGGGCCTTCCCTGTCGTCCGTGCCCATCGTACTGACCGCCTGGTCCTCGGCCGCCGGGGAACCGGTGAGTCGCGCGAGGACGGGCACCCGGCGGGCCGCCGACCGTGCCATCCGGGTCACCGGCCGGAGGATGACGTCGAGCTCGCTCACCGCCAGCGCCCGCAGCAGGCCGAGGTACACGGCGAGCATGACCGTGCCCACGAGCCCGGCCTTGAGGGTCGCGAGGAGCATCCGCACCGGCCACGCGTCGGCCGTCGTCGTCGGGCCGAGGAGGTGCAGCAGGCCCCACCCGAGGAGCAGCGCCGGCGTCGCGGCGAGGACGAGGCGGATGTGGGTGCGCAGCACCCGCGAGCCGTCCAGGCTCGGCAGCTTGAGCCGCAGCGCGAGGTAGGCGACGACCGAGCCGACGACGTTCGACAGCGACGTCGCGACCGCCGCCCCGACGAGCCACCACTCCGGGGGCAGCAGCGTGGACACGAGCGCGCCGACGATGACGATGCCGGTGAGCGGCAGCTGCAGCTTGAACAGCGACTTCGTGTCCTCGAAGGCGTAGTAGACCCGCTGGATCATCGTGAACGCGCCGAGCGCCGCGATGCCGAGGAGGAGGGCGACGACGATCCGGGCGATGCCGCGGGCCTCGGGGATCGTCGTCGTCGGCATCGTCGCCTGGACGAGCGGGAGGGCGAGGACGGCGAGCGCGCCGCCGGCGAAGACGGTGAACACCCCGATGGTGCGCAGCCCGAGGGACAGGTCGTCGCGGACGGCGGCGGTGTCCCCGCCGGCCGCGTAGTCCGAGACCCGGGTGAACAGGGCGGTGACGAGGGAGACGGTGATGAGCGACTGCGGGAGCAGGTAGAGGAAGTTCGCGTTCTCCCAGGCGGCGTTGCCGGCGACGAAGCCGGTCCCGCTGCCGGCGGCCGCCGCGGCGAGGTTGGACACCGCGATGAAGCCGAGCTGGGCGACGAGGAGGCTGGCGAACGCCCACGTCGCGACCTTGCTCGCCCGTCCCAGGCCCGAGCCGCGCAGCCCCCACCGGGGCCGGAAGTGGAAGCCGGCGCGGCGCAGCGGCAGGACGAGGACGGCGGCCTGGACAGCCACGCCGAGCGTCGCGGTGCCGCCGATGAGGGCGGTGCGCAGCCCGGTCCACGTGCCCGGGTCCTCGTGGGCGCCGGTCGGTGTCCCGCCGAAGACGACGATGTAGGCGACGAGGCCGATGATCGCGATGACGTTGTTGACCGCGGGCGCCCACATGTAGGGCCCGAAGATGCCGCGGGCGTTGAGCACCTGCCCGAGCAGCGTGTACATGCCGTAGAAGAACAGCTGGGGCACGCACCACAGCGCGAAGGCGACGGCGAGGTCGAACCACACGGGGTCGAGCTCGGAGGCGTAGACCGCGACGAGCACGCTCGCCCCCGCGGTGAGCAGGAGCGTGAGGCCCAGGAGCGCGGCCCCCGCCATCGTCAGGAGGCGGTTGACGTACTCCTCGCCGTTGTCGCGGCCCTTCATCGCCCGGACGATCTGCGGGACGAGGATCGCGTTGAGGACACCGCCCGCGACGAGCATGTAGATGATGTTCGGCAGCTTGTTGGCCACCGCGAAGGAGTTCGCGGCGCCGGTGACGCCGATCGCCGCGACGAGGGCGACGTTGCGCACCAGCCCGAGCAGGCGGGAGACGAGGGTTCCGGAGAACATCAGTGCCGCGGACCCGGCCAGGCCCCGGCGTTCCTCGCTCACGCGACGCTCACCTCCTTGTTCCGACGCCCGCGGCGCACGGTGCGCACGAGCCCGACGACGATCATGAGCACGAGCAGACCCGCGACGACGGCCGTCCCCACGGTCTCCCAGTCGGCCCGCACCCGCACCTGGATCTCGCGCGGCTCGTCGATCGGGGTGCCGTCCGGCGCGGCGAGGACGACGTCGACGACGACGTCGCCGCTGCCGACCGCGTGCACGGGCACCTGCGCCGTCGCCGACTGCTGCGCGGGAACCTCCAGGAGCACGGCCTCGTCGGCCACGAGCCGCGGGTCACGGGGGGCCAGGCGCACGAGGACCGTCGCCGGGCGGGTCATCTCGTTGGTCACGGCGACGGGGATGTGCGCCTCGTCGTTGATGAGGTTGAGAGTGCTGCCGGGGCGCGCGGCGACGAGCCCGCGGCGGGTGTCGGATGCCTCCTCGGCAGCCGTGAGGAGAGCGGCGCGGGTGCGCGGCCGCTCGCGCCACTCGGCGGAGGTGAGCTCGAGCAGGGCGCGACGGACCGGCTCGACGAGCGCCGCGGGCTCGGCGAGGACCTCGGCGAACGCCGTCGTCTCGGCGAGGACCTCCTCGAGGGTGGTGAGCTCGCCGGAGGTCATCTCGCCCTCCTCGACGACGAGCGCCGGCAGCGTCTCGCGCTCGAGCTCCGGAGCGGGACGGTCGAGCATCTCCTCCAGGGTCATCCGGTCGACCCAGGGGACCTCGGCGAGGGTGGTGAGCTGCTCGGCGAGCAGCGACGGGTCCCCGCTGAAGTTCCGGGGGACGGTGAGGAGCAGCTCGCGCGGGTCGGCCGGGCGCTCACGCGCGATGACCGCGGTCTCGGCGAGGAGGTACTGACGGGCGGTGAGCGGGTCGAGCTCGACGACGACCTGGTCCGCGGTCGGGTTGACCGGCAGCAGCCGGCCCGTGAGGAGTGCGGAGAGCCGCTCGTCGGTGAGGACGGCCGGCAGCGTGGTCCCCTCGGCGACGACGTCGGTGCGCGCGGAGGGGGTGTAGGTGAGCTGGGCGAGGGACGACAGGCCGTCGGAGGGCAGCACGACCGCGCCGGCGCCGGCCTCCACGAGCGCGGCGAGGGTCCGCTGGTCCGGGGTGGGCCCCGCCGGCCAGGCGAGCCCGGTCGAGGCGTCGAGGCCCGAGCGCTCCAGGGCCACGTCACGGTCGACGGCGACGTCCTCGAGGAGGTCGGTGCGGTTCGCGTGGGCGAGCGCGGCGGCGTCGGCGTCGGCCCAGAGCAGGGCGTGGACGGTGTGGCCCGGCGAGGCGGCGAACTCCTCGATCGTCGTCGCGAGCGCCGACTTCGGGGGGGTGGGCTCGGGGGTCTGGTCGTCCTGCGGATCCTCACCGGTGGTGAGGTCGACGACCGCGGGCACGTCGATGAGGAGCGACGGGTCGATCGCGACGTCGACGGCCGGCTGGTCCAGCGCCGCGAGGAGCGGCTCGAGACGTTCGGCCGAGGCGGCGCCCAGCCCGGTGTCGGTCTCCTGGGCGACCGTCCGCTCCGCCGCCGTGGGGACCGCGGCCGCGAGGACGGCGAGCGGCATCGGCTCGACCTCGATGTCCGGCCACCACAGGAGGAAGCTGCGCGCGGCCGCCGGGCTGAGGGACGTCGTCGCGGCGGCGTCCTGCGCGGTGACCTCGATGCCGCGCGGGCCCCAGGCCGAGTAGCTGCGCGCGAAGGGGAGCGAGTCCGCCGGCACGGTGAGCGTGAAGGACGCCGAGGCGCCCGGGGCGAGCGGCTCGGGCAGTCGCTCGGCGGCGAGGAGCGTCGTCGCGGACAGGGAGGTGGGCTCGAGCCAGCGCTCGAGGAGGGAGCGGCTGATCGGGGCGCTCTGCTGGGCGCGCAGCCGCAGCTCGGGCACCTCGAGGGCGGTGTCGGTCCCGTTGGTCACCGTGCCGCGCACGACGAGGTCCTCGTCCGGGGTGAGGACCGCCGGACGGATGTCGGTGAGGGCGACGGTCACCTCCGCGTCCTCCTCCGGCTCGGAGGGGGTCGCGGTGGCGGGCACGAGGGCGCCGGGGAGCAGGCAGGTCGCGAGGGCGAGCAGGAGCAGCGCGAGCGCTCGACGGCCGGCCCCGGACGAGGTCCAGGAGATGTTCATGCGCGGCCGGCCAGCACGTCCCTCGCGGTGGCGACCACGCGCCGCTCGTTCGGGTAGGCGAGACGCGAGGCGACCTCGGTGAGGCTCACCCAGGCGACGTCCTCCGCCTCCTGGTCCGGGTCGTTCTCCGTGGTCAGGTCCCCGCTCGTCGCCTCGAGGAGGTAGTGGTGGACGACCTTGTGCACCCGGCGGTCGTCGCCGGAGAACCAGTAGTCGATCGTCGCGAGGTGCCGCAGCACCCGCCCGGTGATCCCGGTCTCCTCGGCGATCTCGCGGACGGCGGCCTCCTCCGGTGTCTCCTCACCCTCGAGGTGGCCCTTGGGCAGGCACCACTCCAGTCGCCCGCCGCGGTTGCGCCGCGCGATGACGGCGGTGAACGCCTGGCGGTCCTCCACCCGCACGACCAGCCCGCCGGCGGACGTCTCGTCGACGACCGGCAGCAGCGTCGAGCGCGGCGCGCCGGGTCGCGGACGCGGCGGCGCCGGAATGCGGCGGCGTGGCGCGGGGACGGCGGACATGAGGTCACCATAATCAACCCGCCTGGGGGCTGCCGGACCCACGCGCCCGAATCGGGCCTCCCGCGTGGTCTCGCGCACAGGCACTGGTCCCCGGTTCCGACGGTGGGGGACGCCGTGGCAGGCTGTGGCAGTGTCCGACTCACCTGCCGCGCTCGCCCGGACGGCGGCCGCCGCCCTGACCGCGCTGCCCCCTGCCGTGCTCGAGCTCGGCGCCGTCTTCTCCGCCGCGGGGCACGAGCTCGCCCTCGTCGGCGGCCCGGTCCGCGACGCGTTCCTCGGGACCGTGAGCCACGACCTCGACTTCACCACCTCCGCCCGCCCGGAGGACACCGAGCGCCTGCTCGCCTCCTGGGGCGACGCGCACTGGGACGTCGGCCGGGAGTTCGGGACGATCGGCGCGCGCAAGGGCGACGTCGTCGTCGAGGTGACGACCTACCGCACCGAGTCCTACGACCCCGACTCCCGCAAGCCCACGGTCGAGTACGGCGACACCCTCGAGGGGGACCTGTCCCGCCGCGACTTCACCGTCAACGCGATGGCGGTGCGCCTTCCCGCGCTCACCTTCGTCGACCCCTTCGGCGGGCTCGAGGACCTCCAGGCGGGCCTGCTGCGCACCCCGGCCGACCCGGAGCAGTCCTTCGACGACGACCCGCTGCGCATCATGCGCGCCGCCCGCTTCAGCGCCCAGCTCGGCTTCGACGTCGACCCCGGCGTCATGGCGGCGATGTCGGCCATGGCCGACCGGCTCGAGATCGTCTCCCCCGAGCGGATCCGCGCCGAGCTCGAGCGGCTGCTCCTGTCCGACCGCCCCCGCCGGGGCCTGGAGCTCATGGTCTACACGGGTGTGGCCGCGGTCGTGCTGCCCGAGCTCGACGAGCTGCAGCGCACCGTGGACGAGCACCGCCGGCACAAGGACGTCTACGAGCACACCCTCGTCGTCCTCGACCAGGCGATCGCCCTGGAGACCGGGCCCGACGGCGCGGTCCCGCGCCCGGACCTCGTCCTGCGCCTGGCCGCCGTGCTCCACGACATCGGCAAGCCCGCCACCCGCCGCTTCGAGCCGGCCGGCGGCGTGAGCTTCCACCACCACGAGCTCGTCGGCGCGCGGATGGCCGCCAAGCGGCTCAAGGCGCTGCGCTTCGACAAGCAGACCGTCAAGGACGTCTCCCGTCTCGTCGAGCTGCACCTGCGCTTCCACGGCTACGGCGAGAGCCACTGGACCGACTCCGCGGTGCGCCGCTACGTCACCGACGCCGGGCCGCTCCTCGAGCGGCTCCACCGCCTCACCCGCGCCGACTGCACCACCCGCAACCGCCGCAAGGCGATGCGCCTCGCCGCCGCCTACGACGACCTCGAGCAGCGCATCGCGACGCTCGCCGAGGAGGAGGAGCTGGCCAAGATCCGGCCGGACCTCGACGGCGAGCAGATCATGGCGATCCTCGGCGTGCCGCCCGGCCCGGTGGTCGGCAAGGCCTACCGCTTCCTCCTCGACCTGCGCATGGAGCGTGGGCCGCTGGGCGAGGAGCCCGCCCGTGAGGCGCTGCTCGCCTGGTGGGCCGCCCAGGACAAGTAACGCCCCTCTCTCGGCGGGTGGTGAGGGGGGTGAGCGCCGGTCAGGCGACGGGCTCGAGCAGGCCGGTGTCGACGTCGTAGCGGAACCCGCCCACCTCGACCGTGTCGGGGATGAGCGGGTGGGCGCGCACCTTGGCGACCTCCGCGCGGATCGAGCGGAGCTGGTCGGTGATGACCCCGAGGGACATCCACGTCGCGTCCTGGCCCTGCCGGCGGCTGATCTCCGCCTGCAGCTCCTCCTCCGAGCGCGAGGCCATCGCGCAGCGGGTGTGCTGGATGACGAGCACCCGCTCCACCCCGAGGAGGTTGACCCCGAGGACGAGGGCGACGAGCACCTGGTCGGTGACCCGCCCGCCCGGGTTGCGCAGGATCTTCGCGTCGCCGGGGACCAGCCCGATCATCCCGAGCGGGTCGATGCGCGAGTCCATGCAGGTGACGACGGCGACGCCGGCGCGGGCGACGCCGTCGAACCCGGACAGCGCGAAGTCGTCGGCGTAGCGGCGGTTGGCGGCGAGGAGGTCGGCGAAGGCGTCGGTCATGCGCGGCACGCTACTCCGCCGCGGCGTCGCCGTCCGTCCGTGACCGGGTCCCGGGACCGGGTGCCTCCGCGGCGAGGACGGGCCGCGCCGTGTCCTGGATCCGGGCCGTCCCACCGCGGTAGAGCAGCGCGACGACGACGTAGACGACGGCGAGCACGGCGAAGACGAGCCGGGACCAGCCGGTGTCCGGCAGGGCGGCCGCCCCGAGCGCCGCCGCACCGACGAACGCCGCGTTGTACAGGACGTCGTAGAGGGAGAACGCGCGGCCGCGGTAGTCGTCGTGGGTGTCGCGCTGGACGATCGTGTCGACGGCGATCTTCGCGCCCTGAACGCTGAGCCCGAGAAGCACGGCGGAGGCCGCGACCACCCCCATGAGCGGGGTCGTCACGAGGAGGAGCTGGCTCACCGCCCCGGCGCCCAGGCACACGACGATCCACCGGGACGGGGACATCCGCTCGTGGGCGAGCGGCGTGAGGACGATCGCCAGTCCGTTGCCGGCGAAGGAGATCCCGGTGAGCAGCCCGAACGTGGCGAGCCCGGCGCGGGCGTCGGTGGGGTCGGAGAGCAGGTTGCGCGAGATGAGGATGAGCGCCATGAAGTTGACGCCGTAGAGGAAGCGGTGGACGGCCATGACGCCCAGGCCCAGGCCCGGGGTGCCGCGGCGCACGAGGTAGCGCGCGCCGTCGCCGAGCTCACGCAGCGTGCGCTGGACGGCGTCGGAGACCCCGACCCGGGCCGGCGTCGTCGGGCCGAGCTCGTCGCGCCCGAGCCGCAGCGCGAGGGCGGAGGCGGCCCCGAAGAGCAGGCCCGCGCACACGAGGGACGCGGAGTCGGTGACGGCGTCGGGGACGAGGAACCCGACGAGCAGGCCGAGGACGGCACCGGCGGCCGCCGACACCGCACCGAGCGTCGGCGTCAGGGTGTTGGCGATGAGCAGCTGGTCGCGCGGGACGACCCGGGGCAGGCCGGCCGACAGTGCCGCGAGGAGGAAGCGGTTGATGCCGAGCGTGACGAGCGCGAGCACGTAGACGAGGGTGCTCACCCCGCCGGTGCCGATGAGGACCGCGAGGACGATCGCGAGGACCACCCGCACCGCGTTGCCGACGAGCAGCACCTGCCGGCGCCGCCACCGGTCGAGCAGCGGCCCGGCGAACGGCCCCACGACCGTGAACGGCAGGAGCAGCACGGCGAACGCGGTCGCGACACCGCCCGCCGTCGCCATGTTCTGCGGGCTGAAGAAGAAGAGCGTGGCGAGCCCGACCTGGAACATGCCGTCCCCGCACTGGGAGACGAGTCGCACGGTGAAGAGCTTGCGGAAGCCTGGGTGCACGACGAGCGTGCGCAGGTCGGACAGCACGCTCATGGTCGGGTCACACCTCGGGACAGCACCGCAGCAGGTTATCCGAGGGCCCGCGGGGCGCGCCCGGCCCGGCGGGGCCGTGGCCCGGCGGCGTGCGTCCGGCTCCGGCCGAGGTCGGCGCCGCCCTTTCTGCCACGAAGTCCCCGACACGCCCGCGACACGCCGCACCTCGGGCGTCGTGAGGGCCTCGGCACGGCACTTCGTGGCAGGTTCCGCGCCGCGCGGCCGGTCAGAGGGGCGCAGCGGCGGACGTCCGGACGCGCTCACCCGGTGCGCTAGGCTCGGCCCGATATATCGCAGCGATACATAGACACGAGGAAGGGGGACCGCCGATGAGCACCCGCGCCGACGTGCTCGAGCTCGCCATCCTCGGCCAGCTCGGCTCGGTCCCCATGCACGGCTACGAGCTGCGCCGGCGGCTGAGCGCCCAGCTCGGCGCCTTCCGCACGCTGTCCTACGGCTCGCTCTACCCGGCGCTGCGCCGACTCACCGAGGCCGGGCTCATCACCCAGGCGAACGGCGACACGCTGCCCCACGCGCTCGCCGGGCGACGGGCGCGCATCGTCTACCGGCTCACCGACGCCGGACGCGAACGCCTGGCCCGGACCCTGGCCACGGCCGAGCCCGCGGCGTGGGACGACGAGGCCTTCGACGTCCGCTTCACGCTCTTCGGTGTCACCGACGCCCGCACCCGGCTGCGCATCCTCGAGGGCCGCCGCGCCCGCATGCTCGAGCGCCTCGCCATGCTGCGCGAGTCCACCCAGCGCGCCCGGGAGCGGATGGACTCCTACACCGCCGAGCTCGTCCGCCACGGCCTGGAGCAGGTCGAGCGTGAGGTCGAGTGGCTGGAGAACCTCATCGACACCGAGCGCGGCACCCCCGGCGCGCTCGACCTACGACCTCCCGGCCCGGCGGCCGGCCCGCCGTCCCCGGACCGACCGGACGAGGGCGCCGCCCCGTCCACCACCTCATCGAAGGAGCAGGAATGAGTTCTATCCGTGTGGCGATCGTGGGCGTGGGCAACTGCGCCTCCTCGCTGGTCCAGGGCGTGCGGTACTACGCCGACGCCGACCCGCAGGAGTCCGTCCCCGGCCTCATGCACGTGACCTTCGGGGACTACCACGTGCACGACGTCGAGTTCGTCGCTGCCTTCGACGTCGACGCGAAGAAGGTCGGGCTCGACCTCGCCGAGGCCATCGACGCGAGCGAGAACAACACCATCAAGCTCTGCGACGTCCCGACGACGGGCGTCGTGGTCCAGCGCGGCCACACCCTCGACGGCCTCGGCAAGTACTACTCCGAGACGATCGAGGAGTCCGACGCCGAGCCGGTCGACGTCGTCGCCGCGCTCAAGGACGCGCAGGTCGACGTCCTCGTCTGCTACCTGCCGGTGGGCTCGGAGGAGGCCGCCCGCTTCTACGCGCAGTGCGCCATCGACGCCGGGGTCGCCTTCGTCAACGCGCTGCCCGTCTTCATCGCCGGCACCAAGGAGTGGGCCGACAAGTTCACCGCGGCCGGTGTGCCGATCGTCGGGGACGACATCAAGTCCCAGGTGGGCGCCACGATCACCCACCGCGTGCTCGCCAAGCTCTTCGAGGACCGCGGCGTGCGGCTGGAGCGGACCTACCAGCTCAACGTCGGCGGCAACATGGACTTCAAGAACATGCTCGAGCGCGACCGCCTCGAGTCGAAGAAGATCTCCAAGACCCAGGCCGTCACCTCGAACATCGAGGGCGAGCTGGCCCCGCGCAACGTCCACATCGGCCCGAGCGACTACGTCCAGTGGCTGGATGACCGCAAGTGGGCCTACGTGCGCCTCGAGGGCAAGGCCTTCGGTGACGTCCCGCTCAACCTCGAGTACAAGCTCGAGGTGTGGGACTCCCCGAACTCCGCGGGCATCATCATCGACGCGATCCGTGCGGCGAAGATCGCCCTGGACCGTGGCATCGGCGGCCCGCTCCTCTCGGCGTCGAGCTACTTCATGAAGTCCCCGCCGGAGCAGCGTCACGACGAGGTCGCCCGGGCCTCCGTCGAGGCGTTCATCGCCGGCGACGTCGAGCGCTGAGCCACCCGCCCGGCCCGCCCCTCGCCCGTCCTCCGGCTGCCGCCCAGGTCGCACTTTCCGTCCCGGTCCCGCCGAACCATCCGGCGACCGTTGACGGACATGTGCGACCTCGGCGGGGGTCGGCAGGCGGGGCGGGGGCGGGCCGTGTGGTCTGCGGCCGGGGAGGCGGTGAGCCGCCTCACCTCGGCGGTGAACGGCTGCGAAGGGGGTGGTCGGATCGTGTGAAGGCCCGTCCCCGCGGGCGCCCGACCCCCTGGTGGGCCGCGGTCGGTACCCCATACTGGGTGGTCGTCGGGCAGCCTGTCCGCACATTTCGTAGCCGAGGAGGAGACGCGTGGCGGCCAAGAAGGAGTCCGGGCGCTCAGCGAGCGCCCAGGGCCGGACCCGGTCCACCGCCGGCCGGTCGGCCGGAACGACGACGACGCGCAAGCGGCGCTTCGACTACCCACGAGCCGGCAAGGGCCCCGTCCGGCGCTGGCTGCCCAGCTGGCGGGTCGTGCTCGGCACGGTCGTCACCGGCATCGCCGTCGTCGCCGGCATCCTCGTCGCCGCCTACGCCACCACCGACATCCCCGAGCCGGGCGACTTCGCCCAGGCGCAGGGCACTCACGTCTTCTACGCGGACGACGAGACGGAGATGGGCAGCTTCGCGGAGTACAACCGCGAGATCGTCGACCTCGACACGCTGCCCGACTACCTGGGCCAGGCCGTCGTCGCCTCCGAGGACCGCCGCTTCTACGAGAACGTCGGCGTGGACCCGATCGCGATCGGCCGTGCCCTGGTGAACAACCTCCAGGGCAACGCGACCCAGGGTGGCTCGACCCTCACCCAGCAGTACGTCGAGCGCTACTACCTCGGGACCACGACGAGCTACGTCGGCAAGTTCCGCGAGGCGATCCTCGCGCTGAAGATCGACCGCGAGCTCACCAAGGACGAGATCCTCGAGGACTACCTCAACACCATCTATTTCGGGCGCAACGCCTACGGCGTCCAGACCGCCGCGCAGGCATACTTCGGCAAGCCGGCCTCCGAGCTCACCCTCTCGGAGTCGGCGCTCCTCGCCGGCGTCATCCCGGCGCCGAGCGCGTGGGACCCGGCCATCAACCCCGAGCGGGCCGAGGAGCGCTGGGCGCGCACCCTGGAGTTCATGGTCCGGGACGGGTGGATCACCGAGGACGAGGCCGCCCAGCAGACCTTCCCGGAGACGATCGAGCACGTCCGCTCGGACACCTACGCGGGCCCCGAGGGCTACCTCCTCGACATGGTCCGCAAGGAGCTCGTCGAGAAGGCGGGGATGAGCGAGGAGCAGATCGACACCCTCGGTCTGCGGATCACGACGACGATCGACCACTCCGCGCAGGAGGCTGCGGTCGCGGTGGTCGACTCGCTGCCGGAGGACCGGCCGGAGAACAACCGCGTCGCGCTCGTGTCGATCGACCCGGACTCCGGGCAGATCGTCGCGCTGTACGGCGGGCCGGACTTCGTCACCCAGTCGCGCAACGCGGCCACCCAGGACGTCGCCCAGGCGGGCTCGACGTTCAAGCCGTTCACGCTCGTCGCCGCGCTGCGCGAGGGGGTGCCGCTGAGCACCCGCTTCCCGAGCTACACCCCGATGGAGATCCCCGGCTTCGACCGTCCGGTGAACAACTACGACTCCGTCAACCGCGGGGAGATCGACCTCGTCGAGGCGACCGAGCAGTCGGTCAACACCTCCTACGCGCTGCTCAACACGGAGATCGGACCGGAGAAGTCGGTGCAGGCGGCGATCGACGCCGGCCTGCCGGAGGACACGGCGGGCCTGGCGGCAGTCCCGTCGAACGTGCTCGGCCCGGCCTCGCCGCACCCCCTCGACATGGCCCGCGCCTACGCGACGTTCGCCGCCCAGGGTGTGCGACACAACCCCTACATCGTCGCCCAGGTGCAGGACGCGGACGGCAACGTCATCTACGCCGGCAGCTCCAACGGCACCGAGGTGTTCGAGCCGGACGTCATGGCCGAGGCGACCTACGCGATGACCCAGGTCGTCGAGGAGGGCACCGGCGTGCGCGCCCGCGGCCTCGAGCGTCCCGCGGCCGGCAAGACCGGCACGTCGAACGACGGCCGCTCGGCCTGGTTCGCCGGCTACACCCCCCAGCTCGCGACCGTCGTCGCGATGTACCAGGTGGGTGAGGACGGCACCGAGGAGAGCCTCACCCCGTTCGGTGAGTACTCCTCGATCACCGGCTCGACCTACCCGACGACGATGTGGCGCGACTTCATGATCGCGGCGCTCGCCGACGAGCCGGTCGAGGAGTTCCCGGAGCGGCCCGCGCCGGAGACCCCGACGTTCGTCCCGGAGCCGACCCAGGAGCCGACGACGGAGGAGCCGACGCCGGAGCCGACGCCCGAGCCGACGACGACGCCCGAGCCGCCGCCCGAGCCGCCGGCCCCGGAGCCCGAGCCGGAGCCGACGACGCCGGAGCCCGCGCCCGAGCCGACGCCCGAGCCGACCGTCCCGGCCCCGACGCCCGAGCCGCCGCCACCCGCTGACGGTGGTGGGTCCGGCGGGACCGGCGGTGGGTCCGGCGGTGGGTCCGGCGGCGGGTCCGGCGGATCCGCCGGGCAGGACCCCGGCAGCTCCGCCGGGGGCGACGGCACCGCGACCGGCGCCGGCACCTGACGCCACCTGGACGCACCTGGGCCCGCCCCTCCTCGGCCTCACGGCCGGGAGGGGCGGGCCTTCGCCATGTCGCCGGCCCCGTCAGCCGAGGACGCGGCGCAGGCCGGTGACGAGCGCGGCGACGTCCTCCTCGGTCGTGTCGAAGGAGCACACCGCCCGCAGCAGGCCGGTGCGACGGTCCCACGGGAGGACCGGCACCTGGGCGAGGACATCGTCCAGGCGCTCGGGCGGGACGGGCAGGAAGACGGCGTTGGCCTGGACCGGGTGGACCGGCTCGATGCCGAGGTCCTCGCGCAGCCGCTGCGCCAGGTGGTCCGCGGCGTCGTTGGCCTGGGCCGCCATCGTGCGCCACAGGTCGTCGGTGAGCAGCGCGAGGAGCTGGGCCGAGACGAACCGCATCTTCGAGGCGAGCTGGGTGCTCGCCTTGCGCAGCCGGGCGACCGGCTCGACGAGGGCCGGGTCGGTGACGACGACGGCGTCCCCGAACAGCGCGCCGTTCTTCGTCGCGCCGAAGGACAGGACGTCGACGCCGACGTCGGTGGTCAGCTCGCGCAGCGACGTGCCGAGACGGGCGGCGGCGTTGGCCAGCCGCGCGCCGTCGACATGGACGGCCAGGCCGTGCGCGTGGGCGAGGCCGGTGAGCCGGGCGAGCTCCGCCGGGGTGTAGACGGTGCCGAGCTCGGTGCTCTGGGTGAGGGTGAGCGCGGCGGGGCGGGCGTGGTGGACGCTGCCGTCCTGCGCCGCGAGCAGGGCGGTGAGGTCCTCCGGGTCGATCCGGCCGCCGGGCGCCGGCAGGGTGCGCAGGGCGAAGCCGCCCACGAGCTGGGGCGCGGTCGACTCGTCGGTGGCGACGTGGGCGAGCTCTGCGGCGACGACGGCGTCCCACCGCTGGAGCAGCGCGGTGAGGGCCACGACGTTCGCGCCGGTGCCGTTGAGGACGGGGAAGATCGCGGCGTCGGGGCCGAAGACCTCCCGGGTGCGCTCGGCGAGCTCGGCGGTGAGGGCGTCGGCGCCGTAGGAGGGGGCGTGGCCCTCGTTCGCGGCGACGAGTGCCGCGAGCACGGCGGGGTGGGCGCCGGAGGCGTTGTCGGAGGTGAAGCCGCGCGTCGTCATGGGCTCATTGTGCGCGGCAAGGGTGATGTGGATGACGCACCGGGGCCGGGTCGGAGTGCGCTAGACTGGTGCGCTGGCCGTGGTCGGTGCGTACCTGCGTACCCGCCGCGGCCGACGAACGCATCACCCTCCTGTCACGGACCGTCCGTGACCGCCAAGTCCAAAGGAGGTGGGTACCAAGCATGCGTCAGTACGAACTGATGATCATCCTCGACCCGGAGGTCGACGAGCGCACGGTCGCCCCGTCGCTCGACAAGCTGCTCGCGGTCGTCAAGACCGGTGGCGGCCAGATCGACAAGGTCGACATCTGGGGCAAGCGTCGCCTCGCCTACGACATCAACAAGCGTTCCGAGGGCATCTACGCCGTCGTCGACATGACGGCGACGCCGGAGCTCGCTCAGGAGCTCGACCGCCAGCTCGGACTCAACGAGTCCGTCCTGCGCACCAAGCTCATCCGTCCGGACGCTCACTGAGCCTCCCGGCCCCACCTGCACCCCAGAGGAGACCGACATGGCAGGCGAGACCGTCATCACCGTCGTGGGCAACCTGACGGCTGACCCCGAGCTGCGCTTCACCCCCTCGGGTGCGGCCGTCGCGAGCTTCACCGTGGCCTCGACGCCGCGGACGTTCGACCGGCAGTCCAACGAGTGGAAGGACGGCGAGACGCTGTTCATGCGCTGCTCGGTGTGGCGGGAGGCGGCGGAGAACGTCGCCGAGTCCCTCGCCAAGGGCAACCGTGTCATCGTCCAGGGTCGACTCGTCCAGCGGTCCTTCGAGACCCGTGAGGGCGAGAAGCGCACCGTGGTGGAGATGCAGGTCGACGAGGTCGGCCCCTCGCTCCGCTATGCCACGGCCAAGGTCACCCGCACCCAGCGTGGGGGCGGTGGCGGCGGCGGCTTCGGCGGCGGCGGTGGCGGTGGCCAGCAGGGCGGCGGTTACGGCGGCCAGCAGGGCGGCGGCTTCGGCCAGCCCGCCGGCGGGCAGTCGGACGACCCGTGGGCCACGGGTGGGTCGAGCTCGTTCGGTGACGAGCCCCCCTTCTGATCAGACGTACAGCACGGCTCGCGCCGTGCACGAAGACCCCTAGGAGCACATCATGGCGAAGCCCGTACTTCGCAAGCCCATCAAGAAGAAGGCCAACCCGCTGAAGTCGGCGAAGGTCGAGGGCATCGACTACAAGGACACCGCGCTGCTGCGCAAGTTCATCTCCGACCGCGGCAAGATCCGCGCGCGTCGGGTGACGGGTGTGTCCGTCCAGGAGCAGCGCGCCATCGCCAAGGCGGTCAAGAACGCCCGCGAGATGGCTCTGCTGCCCTACGCGAGCTCCGCTCGCTGACCGGAGGAGACTGACAATGGCCAAGCTCATTCTCACCCACGAGGTCTCCGGCCTCGGTGAAGCCGGTGACATCGTCGAGGTCAAGGACGGCTACGCCCGTAACTTCCTCATGCCCCGTGGTCTGGCGACCCCGTGGACCAAGGGCGGGCAGAAGCAGATCGACCAGATCCGCAAGGCCCGCAAGGCCCGCGAGATCGCCTCGGTCGAGGAGGCACGCTCCGCGCGTGACTCGCTGCAGTCCAAGCCCGTCGTCGTCGCCGTGCGCGCCGGCGCGGGTGGTCGCCTGTTCGGCTCGGTGACCACCGGCGAGATCGCCGACGCCGTCAAGGCGGCCGGTGGCCCGTCCGTCGACAAGCGCAAGATCGAGGTCGGCAACCCGATCAAGTCGCTCGGCGAGCACCGCGTGCAGGTCCGTCTGCACCCCGAGGTGCAGGCGAACGTGACCGTCCAGGTCGTCGAGGCCTGACCCGCTCCACAGGACGCCGGGACCGCTGAGGCGGTCCCGGCGTTCGGCGTCTCCGGGGCGGCTCGCGACGCGCCTTCGGTGTGGACTTCTGGACCTGTGAGGTCCACGAGTCCACACCCAAGGCGTCAGGCCCCGAGCACCATCCAGCGCTCGCCGCGGGCGCGCAGCCCGGTGGTGACCGCGCGGGTGGCCATGAAGCCGCCGGCGAAGGCCGCCCACAGCCACGCGAGGCCGGCCCCGCCCGACGGCGCCCACATCCACACCGCCGCGAGCAGTGGCACGTAGACGACGAGCGTGACGACGCCAGCCCAGGCGAGGAACCTGCCGTCCCCGGCGCCGATGAGGACGCCGTCGAGGACGAACACCCACCCGGCCATCGGCATCGTCAGGCCCGTGACGACGAGCGCGACGGCGGCCGCGGTGCGGACGTCGGGGTCGGTGGTGAACAGGGTGGTGAGCCACCAGCCGCCGGCGGCGACGAGCACCCCGATGACGGCGCCGAAGCCCACCCCCCACTGCAGGGTCCGTCGGAGGACGGCGCGCACGCGGGGCCGGTCGCCCGCGCCCAGGCCCTGGCCGATCATCGCCTGGGCGGCGATGGCGAGGGCGTCCATGGCGAAGGCGGCGAGCCCCCACAGCGCGTTGACGACCTGGTGGGCGGCCAGCGCGGTGGCCCCGAGGGAGGTGGCGGTGACGACGGTGAGGAGGATGGCGATGCGCAGCGTGACGGTGCGGACGAAGAGCGGGACGCCGGAGCGGGCACTGGCCCAGATTCCGGCGGGTCGGGCGCGCAGGGACACCGCGAGGCCGCGCGCCCCGCGCAGGACGACGACGCCGAGCGTGAGACCCATGAGGGTCTGGGTGATCGCGGTGCCGAGGCCCGAGCCCGCCACCCCGAGCCCGAGGCCGTAGATGAGGACGGCGTTGAGCGCGACGTTGAGCGCGGCGCCGAGGGTGGCGACGACGAGCGGGGTGCGGGTGTCGAGCAGGCCGCGCAACGTGCCGGTGGCGGCCATGACGAGGAACATGCCGGGCAGGCCGGCGGAGGAGTAACGCAGGTAGTCCACGGCGTGCGGGACGACGGCGCCCTCGGCGCCCAGGGCGGTGACGACCCACGGGGCGCCGAGGACGAGCGCCACCGCGGCGACCAGCCCCAGTCCCAGGGCGAGCCACATGCCGTCGATGCCCGCGCTCACCGCCCCGGCCCGGTCCCCGGCGCCGATGCGCCGGGCGGTGGCCGCGGTGGTGGCGTAGGCGAGGAAGACGAAGACGCCGACGACGGAGACGAGGAGCGTGGAGGACAGGGACAGCCCGGCGAGCTCGGCGGTGCCCAGGCGCCCGACCATGACCGAGTCGATGAGGACGAAGAGCGGTTCGGCGACGAGCGCGCCGAGTGCGGGGACCGCGAGGGCGAGGATCTGCCGGTCGAGAACGCGTCCGCCGTCCCGTCCGGGAACGTTGTCCACCAATGTGCCGACCAGTTTCCTTCCACACTGTGTGTACGAGCGGTTCCGCGGAATTCCGCGGGTCCGGGTGAGTTGCACCGGTGTTATCCACACGATTGTCCACCGCCTGTGCACGGCCGGACCCACCGTATCCACCATCTGTCCCCAGGTCTGTCCACACCCGTGGATGGATTCGCGTCGGCGCGGCCCGTACGGTGGCTCGGCAGGTGACCCGCGCGGGCGTCCGAGCGATGCCCCGGGGCCACCTGTGGGTCGATACGGGCCGGTGATGTCGGAGGTCCGAGGTAGACCATGAGCAGGAGGGATGGCGGATGACGGATCTTGACGACAGGGTGATGGAGTCCAGGTCGGCGGGCAGGGAGCTGTACGACCGCACCCCGCCGCAGGACCTCGCCGCGGAGCAGAGCGTGCTCGGCGGGATGCTGCTGTCCAAGGACGCCATCGCCGACGTCGTCGAGGAGGTGCGCGGGCAGGACTTCTACCGCCCGGCGCACGAGCTCGTCTACGACGCGATCATCGACCTCTACGGGCGCGGTGAGCCGGCCGACGCCGTCACCGTCGCCGCGGAGCTGAGCAAGCGGGGCGAGCTCGGCCGGGTGGGCGGCGCGGCCTACCTGCACACGCTCATCTCCTCGGTGCCCACGGCCGCGAACGCGGGCTACTACGCCCGACTCGTGCGCGACCAGGCCGTGCTGCGGCGGCTGGTCGAGGCCGGCACCCGCATCGCCCAGCTCGGGTACGCGACCGACGGCGGGGAGGTCGACGACCTCGTCAACGCCGCCCAGGCCGAGGTGTACGCCGTCACCGAGCGGCGCACGAGCGAGGACTACGTCCCGCTGCGGGACACGATCAACCTCACGATGGAGGAGATCGAGAACAACGCGAACCGCGGGGAGGGCATGGTCGGCGTGCCGACCGGGTTCGCCGACCTCGACGCGCTGACCAACGGCCTGCACGGCGGGCAGATGATCATCGTCGCCGCGCGTCCCGCCATCGGTAAGTCGACGCTCTCGCTCGATATCTGCCGCTCCGCGTCGATCAAGCACGGCCTCACGTCGGTGGTCTTCTCCCTGGAGATGGGCCGCACCGAGCTGACGATGCGTCTGCTGTCCGCCGAGGCCGGCGTGCCGCTGCAGAACATGCGCAAGGGCACGATGCGCGACGAGGACTGGACGAAGGTCGCCGCGGCGATGAGCCGGGTCTCCGAGGCGCCGCTGTTCATCGACGACAGCCCGAACATGTCGCTCATGGAGATCCGTGCGAAGGGCCGCCGGCTCAAGCAGCGCCACGACCTGCGCCTCATCGTCGTCGACTACCTCCAGCTCATGTCCTCGGGCAAGCGGGTGGAGTCCCGCCAGCAGGAGGTCTCGGAGTTCTCCCGTGCGCTCAAGCTCCTGGCCAAGGAGCTCGAGGTGCCCGTCATCGCCGTCGCCCAGCTCAACCGTGGCCCCGAGCAGCGCACCGACAAGAAGCCGATGATGAGCGACCTGCGTGAGTCTGGCTCCCTCGAGCAGGACGCGGACATGGTCATGCTGCTGCACCGCGAGGACGCCTACGACAAGGACTCCCGCCCGGGAGAGGCCGACATCATCGTGGCCAAGCACCGTAACGGCCCGACCGACACGATCACCGTCGCCTTCCAGGGCCACTACTCGCGCTTCACGGACATGGCGCATTAGCCGTTTGCCGAGAGTTCGTCAAAACTGCACTCTCGGACCTAAAACTGCACAAACTGCACAACCGGCCACTCCGACGTGGCTATTCCTGCACAACGCCGCCCTCCGGGATGCCGACTGTGGGTCGGTCAGTGAGCGGTTACGGGGTGCTGGTTGCACGGTGCTGTGCGTTCTCGTGCTGGGCGGCCGGGGCGAGATGCTGTGGACGATCCGCTGCCAGGAGACTGCGAGCGGTTCCTCTTACAAGTCGCCCGAAGTGCGTCGGGACCGTCGCACAATCAGATGTCACCTGTCCGTGCAGCATTCCCAACTCCTCACTGCCACGAGCGACCCAGCCCTCAACTACCTCGAGCGGCTCAGCCGCTGGCTGCCCTTGCTGCTCGGCCTCCTGGGTGCCATCGCCACAGCCATCGTGACCCGGCTGCGGTCGAGCGAGCTGGCCGTCTACCGCATGTCGGGCACCTCTCCCACGTCACTCATGACGCTGCTCACCCTGGAAACGCTCCTCATCGCCGGCATCGCTGCACTGTCCGCCGCGACAGCGTCCCTCGCGCTCCCCGCCCACTACATCGACCCGGCCGTCCCCGTCCTCTGGGGCATCGGTCTGGCCGGGACGTGGGCAGTGGTCACACTCGCCATGAGCCTGGACCTTGCCGTCCGCCACCCCAGCGACCTGGCAAAGGACCGCTAGACGGCCGCAGGAACCCGGACGTCGACGACTCATGACGGATCGCTCCCGGCCGAGAGGGTCTCCGCGCGCGCGTTGCAACATGCCGGACGGACCCGGCTGGAGCGCTGAGGATTGGTGCGCGACACAGGGGTCGTCAACGACAGAAAAGTCGTTCAGGTGGAAAGGCGTCCAGGAATGTCGCCCGGGTTCGGTTCGTCGTCCTCGTCCATCTCTTCCAGAACCTCGAAGGGTGATTCGACCTCCCCGCGCCAGGCTTCGAGGCCCTCGCGGATCGCGAGGTAAGCCACCACGAGGGCTGCGACCGAGTCTGCCCAGTCCCAGCCGACGAGGGTGTTGAGGAGCAGGCCGATGAGCACGGTGCCGGACAGGTAGACGCACAGGACGAGCTGTCTGGCATCTGCCATCACGCTCTTGGACCGCAGCTCGCGGCCGGTCCGGTGCTCGATCCAGGCCAACGCGGGCATGACGATCAGGCTCAGGGTGGCGATGCCGATTCCCAGCGGGCTGGAGTCGACCTCCCGGGCTCCGGTCAGAGAGAGGACCGAGTCGACGACGACGTAGGCGGCCAGGGCGAAGAAGGCGATGCCGACGGCGCGGACCGTGCCGGTCTCCCACCGCTCAGGGTCCTTACGCGTGAACTGCCAGGCGATCGCGAGAGCCGACAGGACCTCGATGACCGAGTCCAGCCCGAAGCCGATGAGCGCGGTGGAGGAGGCCAGGGCGCCGGCCCAGATCGCCACGACCGCCTCGAGGACGTTGTAGGTGATGGTGACGCCGACGATGATCCTCACGCGCCGGTGCAGGGTCGCGCGGCGGTGTGCCGGGATCACGGCCGTCATGACTCGCTCCCGCCGCAGCAGCCAGGAACGAGGCAGGCGCTGTCGAGGCACGGCGCGTCCACGTCGACGGCCAAAGTGACGTCGACCAGCGCGGTGAGGGCGCGAGCCAGGTGCGGGTCGGCGATCTCGTACCGCGTCTGCCTGCCCTCCGGCTCGGCGAGGACGATGCCGCAGTCGCGCAGGCAGGTGAGGTGGTTGGACACGTTCGAACGGGTCAGCCCGAGGTCACGGGCGAGCACGGCTGGGTAGCTCGGCCCGTCGAGCAGCGTCATGAGGATCCGTGACCGGGTCGGGTCGGCCATCGCGCGGCCCAACCGGTTCATCACGTCGAGACGGTCCGTACTGGTCAGCATGCGCTGACTATACAGCCGTCACTGGATGGATGAGGCCTCACGGTTGTGGGGAGTCCGGACAGGTCCGGTCGTGTCGCCCGCGCCGTGCGCCGCTCAGCCCAGCGGGACGACGTAGGAGTCCACGCGCGCGATGAGCCCGGCACGGAAGGTGAACACGTCGGCGAACGCGAAGCGGAACGGCCCGTCGGCCACCGTCGCGCCGCCACCTTCGCCGGTGGCGACGAGGACGTCCCCGTCCTCGTAGAGGTGCTGGACGTCGAGGGTCGGGCTGCCGGTGAACGCCGGGTTCTCGATCTCGGCGTCGAACTCGGCCTTTCCCCGCGTCGTCCGGTGTCCATGGATGACCCACTCGACGTCGTCGGTGAGGGTGGCGAGGATCCGTTCGTGGTCACTGGCCCGGAAGCCGTCGATGTAGGTGGTGACGATGTCACGCAGGCTCTGGCTCATGCGATGTCCTTGTTCCTGGTCAGCGGGCCGGTCTCGCGAGCGGAGAGGCTGGTCGACGTGCTCTCGGGCTGCCGTCAGGTGTGTGCTCGCGGAGCCGAACGACCCGAGTCGGCGCAGGTTGTCCGAGAGGTTGGGGTGCGCGGGTGGCGCGAAGCGCAGGCTGTCGTCCTGCCAGGTGACCTCTGCGGGCACGGCGAACGGCCGACCGGCGTCGCCGGGGAGACACGGCTCTCCTGCGCGCGAAGGTCCTGATCCTCATGAGGTCGCGGGGCGCCATCTCCTCAGTCTTGAGCCTCCAGCAGTGTCACCGTCAAGGAGATTTCGGCGCGGGTCGCCGTGCCAGGGTGCGGTCGGGCCGCCCTGCGTCGGCTCAGGGCCACGGTCGTGTGACCCTGCGATGTCGCCGTCCCGGCATACGCGATTCGTGGGACGGGCAGAGGGGTCCTCGCTAGATTCCGAAACAGTCGAGGAGAGGGCCGTGCGATGACGATGAGGTCGACAACGACCGTGCTCGCCGCAGCCGTCGTGCTCAGCGCCGTCGCGTGCAGCGCCGACGCAGGCGGCTCCGACGCGGGCGGCATGAGTGGTGGGGATGCGGGGTGCGCCCCTCCGGTCCTGTCCGTGGAGCCAGTGACGGCTGCCGCCGGAGACTCGGTGACGGTCACCGGGGAAGGGCTGTTCGACGGCTGCGCGGATGTCAGCGGGGTCGGCCCGGACGGGACCGTGGTGGCCGTCGAGACCCAGGAACCGCACGAGGGCGTGGCCATCGTGTTCAGCCTCCCCGGCCGCGAGCCGGTGACGCTGGCGACGGTCGACGCGTCGGAGTCGGGCTCGTTCACCGTCGAGGTGACCGTCCCGGACGTCGACGGCGGGGGCACCGGACTCGTCGAGGCGACGGGGACGTTCGCCGAGGCCGAGCTCACCGTGACGCCGTGACGTCCAGACCCACCCACGGACGGTGCCGGGCGCTGCTCCTCGGGGCGTGGCTGACCGGCGACTCGCCGTTCGACGAGTCACCGGCGGAGCGCCAGGCGGTGGCCTCCCGTGAGGCCGACCCTCAGGCAGCGGCCCGGGCCTTGCGCCGCACCCCGACGGTGTGGACGACGAGCCCGAGGACGAACCATGTGACGAGCGTGAGCGCCGCGGTGAGCCCTCCGGCGCCGTCGAAGTAGGCGGCCGAGCGCACGAGGGTGCCGGCGGCCCCCGGGGGGAGGAGCTGGCCGAAGGTGCCGAGGACGGGCGGAAGCCAGGCGGAGGTCGTCGCGATCCCGGCGAGGGGGTTGCCGAGGAACATCATGACCATCGCGCTCAGCGTGAAGCCCTTGCTCCCCAGGGCCTCCTGCAGGCCCGCGAGCGGCATCGCCAGGGATGCGATGCCGAGCGCCATCGCCCCGGTGACCGGCCAGAAGCTCGTGTCGATGCTGCCGAAGACGAACCGCAGCACGGTGGCGACGACGAGCCCGCCGACGACGGAGAAGGTGAGGATCCCGGCGAGCTTCCAGCCGTTGTTGCGCGGGAAGATCGTGCGGAACGCGACCGCGGGGACGATGCCGCCGAAGACGAGCGGGAACGCCAGGCCGCCGATGCCGATCCCGGTCGGGTCGGTGTCCGGCAGCGGGACGACGTCGGTCACGGTCGTCCCGGTCGAGCTCGCCGCGGCGAGCATCTCCGCCGTCGCCGAGATCGTGGAGGAGATCGCCGTCGAGCCGGCGCTCGCGACCACGGCCTCGACGCCCGCGCCGTCGACGACGAAGCCACCGGCGACCTCCCGCCCGCGCACCGCCTCGGTGAGCGCGTCGGCCGAGTCGAACCGCTCGAGGTCGAAGGAGCCGGGCGCGGAGGCGGTGAGCGTCTCCTCGATCGAGGTGGCCGTCGCGTCGGTGGCGACGACGCCCAGCGGCAGGTCGGTGGGCCCGCTCTTGAGGGCGGGCATGATGAAGACGGCGAGCAGGAGCACGAGGACGATGCCGAGCCCGGCGGTGAGGCCGAGCATCTTCGCCCAGGGCGGCGGAGTGCGGCGCGCGGGCGCCTGATCGGGGGAGATGTCTGTCTGGGCGAGCAGGTCGGTCACGAGCGGACGGCGCCAATCATCTAAGTGGAGGTGCTTCCTCCGATTATGTGGATGATACGCCTCCGGTTAGCGTGGGAGTCAAGCCCTTCACCAGCCGTCCCAGGGAGGTCCGTGTGCGCGCCGACGCCGCCCGCCGACGTGCCGCGATCCTGCGCGAGGCGCGGCATCTCTTCGCAACCTCGGGCGGCGACGTCCCCCTCGAGACCGTCGCCGCGGCCGCAGGTGTGGGCATCGCCACCCTCTACCGGAACTTCGAGTCCCGTGCCGCGCTCGCCGACGAGGTCGTCCTCGCGACCTTCGCCGACATGGCCGCGGCGGCGACGGACGCCCTCGAGGACGCTGCCCGTGACCCCGACGCCGCATGGACCCGCTTCGTCGGCCGCCTCGTCGACCTCGAGCTCGGCGCCGTCACCGCGGCGCTCGCCGAGCACGCCGACGGTGAGCTCACCCCCGACGTCCGCGACGCGCAGGACCGCACCCTGGCGGCTGTCGGCGAGGTGCTCGCCGGCGCCCGGTCCGCCGGCGTCGTCCGCGCCGAGCTCACCCCCCTCGAGCTCGTCATCGCCGTCGGCATGATCACCCGGCCGCAGCCCGCGGTGGTGCACCAGGAGGTCCCCGACCTCGTGCCGCACCTCGTGGCCGTCCTCCTCGCCGGCTTGCGCGCCGGAGGCGCCGTCGGGTGACGCCCGATCGGGACGAATCGCTCATGTCCGACCCCCCACGGCCGATGGTCCGGATGAGACGGCCTTCGGGGAGGACGTCCGGAGAGGTGACAGATGAGTGCGACCGTGGAGTCGGTCCTGACGGTGCTGCGACCGGTCTCGTGGCGCGATGAGCTCGGCGCCGAGCACGAGATGATCCAGGTGCGCCTGCGCTGCCTGCTCGCCGACGACGAGCCCGAGGAGTACCTCTAGGGCTCGAGGAGCTCCTCCACCGTCGCGACGCGCACGAGCCGGGCGGCAGCCTGGGCGAGCGCGGCGTCGAGCGTGACGAAGGCGTCCGCCTGGAGCCGGGTGAGGGCGACGTACTCCGCCGTCAGGGTGTCCGGCCAGGACAGCTGCTCGGCCACCTGCCACGCGTTGCGCTGCAGCACGCGATCACCCAGGAGCCGGATCCGCAGCGCGTGGATGTGGTCGAGGTACCGGTCGGCATCCGCGCGGGTGAGCGTGCCGTCGTGGACGAGCCGGTAGAGCGAGGAGAGCAGCTCCGAGCGGATGAGCGTCGGAGCGAGCAGGTGGACGCGGATGCCGGGCCGCGCGCCGCGCCGGGCAAGGTCGACCGCGATGTCGGCCCCCACCACGTAGCGCATGCCACGCCCCTTCCCCCACCGCTATTCCATCGCAGGGCGCCGTGGCCCGCCAGCCGGCGCGAACCGGGCGGCGGCCCGCTCCCGAGCGTCGGCGAGCACGAGCTCGCCGTTGATCCCGATGGCCGTCCGCGAGCCGAGCTCGGCCGCCCCGAGCACCTGGGCGGAGAGGTCGGCGAGGTTGCCCGCCGCCCACACGCCCGGGACGGTCGTGCGGCCCTGGTCGTCGGTCTCGAGGCGCGAGCCCATGTCCCCGGCCACGGTCCGCGGGCCGAGCGCGGCGAGCGGCCCGAGGTTGAGGCGGAAGCGGGGGGCGACGAAGACGGCCTCGCACGCGACCTGCCGTCCGTCCTCCAGACGCACGCCCCGGACCTCGTCGTCCGCGACGACGAGCGAGCCCACCGGTCCGGCGACGACGCTGACCCCCGCCCCGGCGAGCAGCGCACGCCCGTCGTCGTCGAGCTCCTCCTCGGCGATCCCGTGGAGGAGGAGGACGACGTCGCCGGACCACTGCCCGAGGAGCAGGGCCTGGTGGACGGCGCCCTCGGCGTCGTCGGCGAGGACGGCGAGGGTCCGGTCGCGCACCTCGTGGCCGTGGCAGTAGGGGCAGTGGAGGACGTCGCGGCCCCAGCGCTCGGACAGGCCGGGGACGTCCGGCAGCTCGTCGCGCACCCCGGTCGCGGCGACGAGGCGCCGGGCACGCAGCACCCGACCACCCGCGAGCGTCACGCGGAAGTCGTCCGGGCCACCGGCGACGGCGACGACCTCGTCCTCGACCAGCTCGGTCCCGTAGCCGGCCACGTCCCGGCGGGCAGCGGCGAGGAACTCGGCGGGGGTGGCGCCGTCGCGGGTGAGGAAGCCGTGCAGGCTCGGGGAGCAGGCGTTGCGCGGGTGGCCGCCGTCCACGACGGTGACCGTGCGGCGCGCCCGGCCCAGCACCAGGGCGGCCGAGAGTCCGGCCGGGCCCCCTCCGATGACGACGACGTCGCGGGTGTCGGGCTGCTCGTCCATCGCCCCACTGTGCGGCCTGCGTCGGGTCCCGGCAATCGCTCGCGGGTCAGCGCCTGCGTCGTCGACGCACGAGAGCGCCCACCGCCCACCCGACGAGGAAGAGGATGAGCAGGACGAGCCACATCGGCGCGCCCACCCTCATCCACAGGAGCTGGATCGTCACCCGCCCCTGGTTCTGCAGCACGAACACGATCGCGAGGACCGCCAGTGCCAGCCCCACCCACGTCGAGGGCGCGACGGTGCCGCGGCGCCCGGGCTCCTCGTTCGTCATCACGCCCTCCCGTCCTCGCGCCCACTGTGCCGGGGTCCGGGCCACCGCGCGACCGCTGAGCCGGTGTGCCCGGGCCGCCGTCAGCGGCGCCGGATCCGCAGGACGGCCGCGTCGACGCTCGGCGCCGGGCGGAACGCCGCGCGCGGCACGGATCGCCCGAGCTCGACGACGTAGCGGCGGCCCGCCGTCCGGCCCGCGAGGTTCGCGGCGGTGTCCCGACGCAGCACGAGGTCGGCCCCGACGAGCAGCCGGGCACCGAGCAGCCGCGCGACCACCGTCCGCGCGAGGTGGAAGGGCGGGTTGGCGACGACCCGGAAGGGCCGCGGCGGCAGGTGCAGGTCGCGGATGTCCCCCTCGACGACGACGGCCCGCTCACCGAAGCGGCGGCGCAGCGCCTGCGCCCGCGCCGGGTGCTTCTCGATCGCGATGACCCGGGCGCCGGCGTCCACCAGTGGACCGGTCAATGCCCCGGCGCCCGCGCCGAGGTCCACGACGGTGTCCCCGGCCCGCACGCCGGCCTCGGCGACGAGGGTGCGCGCCCAGTCAGGGCTGAGCCGGTAGTAGCTCCACCGGGAGCGCCGCTGCGCCCCGGACACGACGCACCATGACCATGACCATGCCGAGGAGGGTAGGACGCGGCCGCCGGCGGTGGCGAGCGGATATCGCGGGCTAGCCTGCACGGATGGTCCAGCCCGCCCCCTGCCGCGCCGCATGAGCGGCTCGGTGCTGCGCGTGCCCGGTATGGCACTGCTGCTGGCCATGACCGGCCTGGGGTTCTCCGGGTACGCCGCCCTGCTGCCGGTCGCCCCGCTGTGGGCCGTCCACGGCGGGGCGGGTTCGGTCGGGTCCGGGCTGGTCAACGGCGTCCTCATGCTCCTCACCGTGCTCACCCAGCTCGTCGTTCCCGGCGCGCTGCGTCGCCTGGGCTGGGGTCCCGTCCTCGTCACCGGGATGCTGCTGCTCGGGCTGCCGTCGGCGCTGCTCGGGCTGAGCGACGCGCTCGGCCCGGTGCTCGCCGTCTCCGCCCTGCGCGGCCTCGGGTTCGGCATCGTCACGGTGACCGGCAGCGCCCTCGTGGCCGAGCTCGTCGACCCGGCCCGGCGAGGACAGGCGATCGGCGCCTACGGCCTGGCGATCGCGGGGCCGCAGGTCCTCTTCCTCTCGGCGGGACCGTGGATCGTCGACAGGCTCGGCTTCGGCGTCGTCTTCGCTCTCGGGGTGCTGCCCGCGCTCGGGACGTTCCCCGCGCTCGCCCTCGCCCGGATGCTCGACCACGTGCCCGCGCCGCCCGAGCGCGCTCCCTACGGCCGCCTGCTGCGACCGATGGTGCTGCTGCTCGCCGTCACCCTCGCCGGCGGGGCGCTCATCACCTTCATGGCCCAGATGAGCAGCAGCGCGCTGCTCAGCACGCTCGCCCTGCTCCTCCTCACCGTGAGCGCCGCGCTCGCCCGCTGGCGCGTCGGGGCGCTCGCCGACCGGTCCGGCCCCGACACCTACATCTGGCCGCTCGTCGTCCTCACCGCCGTCGGCATGGCGCTCGTCGCGTGGGCGGTGCGCGACCCGGCGGCGACGGACGCCGTCGCCCTCCTCCTCGGCGCGACGGTCGTCGGCGTCAGCTACGGCGGGCTGCAGAACCTCACGCTCGTCGTCGCCTTCGAGTCGGTGCGCCGTCCGCACTACGGATCGGCAAGCGCCGTGTGGAACATCGGGTTCGACGCCGGCACGGGTCTCGGCTCGGTGCTCGTCGGGGCGCTCGCAACCGGGGCGTCCTTCTCCGGCGCCGTCCTCGCCGGCGGCCTGCTCTCCCTGCTCACCCTGCCCCTCGCCCTGCGCGCCCGCCGCCGTCCCTGACGTGGGGCGTGGGTCACAAGGTGGAATAGGGGGAGCGGCGCGCTGTTGACCGCCTTATGACGGACTACGGTCACGACCTCCTCTTCGGCTCCTTCATCACGCCCACCGCCGCCGCACCGGAGCGTGTCGTGGCCCTGACCCAGGCCTCGGAGGCCGCCGGGCTCGACCTCGCCACCTTCCAGGACCACCCCTACCAGTCCTCCTTCCTCGACACGTGGACGCTGCTGTCCTACGTCGCCGCCCGCACGACGACGATCCGGCTCGCGCCGAACGTCGCCAACGTCCCGCTGCGCCCGCCGGCGGTGCTCGCCCGCGCCGCCGCGAGCCTCGACCTGCTCAGCGGCGGGCGGGTCGAGCTCGGGCTCGGCGCCGGCGGCTTCTGGGACGCCATCGAGGCGATGGGCGGCACCCGCCTCACGGCCGGGGAGTCCGTCGTCGCCCTCGAGGAGGCGATCGAGGTCATCCGCGGGATCTGGGACACGAGCACCCGCGACCGGCTCGTCGCCGGGGGAGCCCACCACCACCTCGACGGCGCGAAGCGCGGCCCCGCGCCGGCGCACGACATCGGCCTGTGGGTGGGCGCCTACAAGCCGCGGATGCTGCGCCTCACCGGGCGCCGCGCCGACGGGTGGCTGCCCTCCCTCGCCTACCTCAGCGGCCCGGAGGACCTCACCGCCGGCAACGCCGTCATCGACGAGGCGGCCACCGCCGCCGGACGCGACCCGCGCGCCGTGCGCCGCCTGCTCAACATCGGCGGCCGGCTCACCGCCCAGCGCAGCGACCGGCTCCTCGTCGGGCCGCCCCAGCAGTGGGCCGAGCAGCTCGCCGCGATCACCCTGGAGCACGGGGTGAGCGCCTACATCCTCGCCGGGGACGACCCCACCGCCTTCGCCCTGCTCGGCCAGGAGATCGCCCCGGCCGTGCGTGAGCTCGTCGCGGCGGAGCGTGCCTGATGGACTACGGACACCCGCTCCAGCTCGGCGTCTTCCTCACCCCCACCGCCGAGGCGCCCCACGCCGCCGTCGACCTCGCCGTGCGCGCCGAGGAGCTCGGCCTCGACCTCGTGACGATCCAGGACCACCCCTACCAGCCGCGCTTCCACGAGACGTGGACGCTGCTCTCCTGGATCGCCGGACGTACCGAGCGCATCGGCCTCGCGCCGAGCGTGCTCAACGTCCCGATGCGCCCGCCGGCCGTCGTCGCCCGCGCCGCCGCCAGCCTCGACCTGCTCAGCGGCGGGCGGCTCACCCTCGGCCTGGGCGCCGGCGTCTTCTGGGACGCGATGGAGGCCATGGGGGTGCCCCGGCTGACGCCCGGGCAGTCCGTCGCGGCACTGGAGGAGGCGATCGAGGTCGTCCGCGGCACGTGGGACGCCGCCACGCCCACCCCGCTCAGCTACCGCGGCGAGCACCACCGGCTCACCGGGGCGCAGCGCGGCCCGGCACCCGCGCACACCGTGCCGGTGTGGGTCGGCGCCGCCCGACGGCGGATGCTCGACCTCGTCGGGCGCCTCGCCGACGGCTGGGTCGTCCCCGGCGGGAACGCGGGCGTGCCCGGCCTGCGCGACGGGAACGCGATGATCGACGTCGCCGCGGCCTCCGCGGGCCGCGACCCGCGCGAGGTCCGCCGCGTCCTCAACGTCACCGGCCGCTTCGCCCCCGACGCCGCCGGCTTCCTCGACGGCCCGCCGGAGCGCTGGGTCGCCGACCTCCTCCCGCTCGTCCTCGACGACGGCGTGGGCACCGTCGTCCTCGCGAGCGACGACCCCGCCACCCTCGAGCGCTTCGCCCGCGACGTCGCCCCCGCGCTGCGCGAGGCCGTCGCCGACGCGCGCGCCCGGCGCGGCACCCCGCCCGCCCCCACCCGCGGCGCCGCGGCGCTGGCCGCCCGCCGCCCGCGCATCGCCTACGACGACCTGCCCGCGGCGCTCGCGGACACCGCGGTCGAGCCCGGGGACGCGCAGTACGCCGCAGTGCGCTCCACCTACCTGCGGGGCGGGTCGCCCGGCCTCGTCCTGCGCCCCGGCACACCCGAGGAGGTCGCCGAGGCGCTCGCCTTCGCGCGCGCCCAGGACGTGCCGCTGTCCCTGCGCAGCGCGGGCCACGGCATCAGCGGCCGCTCGACCAACGACGGCGGCATCGTCCTGGACGTCTCCCGGCTCAACACCATCGAGGTGCTCGACGACGCGACCCGGCTCGTGCGGGTCGGCCCGGGTGCCCGCTGGGGCGAGGTGGCCGCCGCGCTGGCCCCGCGCGGCTGGGCGATCAGCTCGGGGGACTACGGCGGCGTCGGGGTCGGCGGGCTGGCGACCACCGGTGGCATCGGCTTCCTCGGGCGGGCCCACGGCCTGACCATCGACCACGTGCGGGCCGTGGAGCTCGTCCTGGCCGACGGCACCCACGTGCGTACGAGCGCCGAGGAGCACCCCGACCTCTTCTGGGCGGTCCGCGGTGCCGGCTTCAACTTCGGCGTCGCCACCGCCTTCGAGATGCAGGCCGCCGAGGTCGGGGACGTGGGCGTGGCCCAGCTCGTCTACGACGCGAGCGACACCGCCGACCTCCTCACCCGCTGGGGCGCGGCCGTCGAGGCGGCCCCGCGCGAGCTCACCAGCTTCCTCATGATGGGCGCGCCGCGGGGCGGGCAGCTCCTCGCGCAGACGACCACCGTCGTCGACTCCGCGGACCCCGCGACGATCATCGCGATGCTCCAGCCGTTCGCGCAGGTCGGGCCGCTCGTCAGCCAGTCGGTCCAGGTCGTGCCCTACTCCGCCCTCGTCGCCACGCCGGACACCCACCCGACGAGCGAGGGGGAGCCGGTGAGCCGCACCGGGCTCGCCGAGCACCTCACCCCGCAGCTCGCGGCGGACGCCGAGCGGCTCGTGCGCTCGGGGAGCACCTTCTTCTTCCAGATCCGCTCGATGGGTGGGGCGGGCTCCGACGTCCCCCCGGAGGCCACCGCGTTCGCGCACCGCTCGGCGAACTTCTCCCTCACCGCCTTCGGCGGGGGCCGGCAGCGGCTGGACGGCGCGTGGGACGCGATGGCCCACCACTTCTCCGGCAGCTACCCGAGCTTCTCCAGCGACCCGCGGCCCGAGCGGCTGACCGAGGCCTACCCGCCGGCCACCCTCGCCCGGCTGCGCGAGCTCAAGCGTCGCTACGACCCGGCCAACGTCTTCCGGGACAACACGAACATCGCTCCGTGACGCACGTGAGGGGTCCGGGTCCGCGCAGGACCCGAACCCCTCAGGGGCGCAGACTCACGCGGCGGTGAGGTCCGCGGTGACGATGGTGTCGGGGTCGACGACCGCGAAGTCCGCGACGCGGACCCCGGAGGCCACCTTCGCCCCGTCCCGTACCCGGGCGCCGCGCCCGATGACGGCGTTGGCGCCGATGTGCGTGTTCTTGCCGATCCTCGCCGTGGCCGCGACGACCGCGCCACGGTCGATCCACGCGCCGTCGTCGAGGTGTGCCTCGGCGCCCACCCGGGCACCCGGGTCGACGTAGGCGCCGGGGGCGATCCAGGCGGTCGGGTGCGCCCGCGCCGTGCGCTCGACGAACCCGCCACCGTTCGCGTGGCGTGCGTAGCGCAGCGTCGTCCCGTCGTCCCCCTCGAACTCCACGTACTTGCGTCGCCTCACGGCTCTCCTCCCTGGTCTCGTCGTGCTCCGTGTGACATAACGTCAGGGAGGGGGGTTGCATGTTCCGCGTCAGGACCGCGAAAGGTGTGAGGTTCGTTACTCTCCGAGCAGGCGGCGCAGGTGGCGGTTGGTGAGGACCCGCTGCGGGTCGAGCTCCTCCCGCAGGGCGAGGACCTCCGGGAGGCGCGGGTAGCGCGCGGTGAGCGCGGTGGCGTCCAGGCCGTGGAGCTTTCCCCAGTGCGGACGCCCGCCGTGCTCCGCCGCGATCGCCTCGACCGCGTGGAAGTAGTCCGCCGCGGGGGAGCGGTGGAACTGGTGGACGGCGACGTAGGCGGTGGGACGCCGGTACGCGGTGGACAGCCACACGTCGTCGGCGGCCGCGAAGCGCACCTCCACCGGGAACTGCACGGCCGCCTCCGGGTGGGCCGCCACCCACGCCCGCAGCGCGCCGAGCACGGGCACGAGCGACTCCCGCGGCACGGCGTACTCCGACTCCACGAACCGCACCCGCCGGGTGGTGGCGAAGACCCGCGAGGAGACGTCGTCGTACTCGCGCCGCGACAGCGCCCGGGCGGCGAGCCGGTTGAGCGCCGGGACCGCCCGCGGCCGGCGGCGCCCGACCTCGTTGACCGCCCGGTAGACGCCGTTGCTCAGCACCTCGTCCTCCAGCACCCGCCGCCAGCGCGGCAGCGGCCGCTCCGGGGGACCCGGGCGCCGGGTGTTCGTCTTGGTGAGGCAGCGGTCGGTGTAGGGGAACCAGTAGAACTCGACGTGGTCGTGGCGCTCGACGCGTTCGTCCAGCGACTCGAGGACGGCGTCGTAGCGCTCGGTGTCCTCCACCGCGTGCAGCGTGAACGCCGGCACGCACCGCAGCGTCACCTCGGTGACCACCCCGAGTGCGCCGAGCCCGACCACGACGCCCTCGACCGGCGGCCCCGCGCCCTCGCCCAGGCGCAGCAGCCGCCCGTCCCCGGTGACGAGCTCGAGCGCGGCCACCTGAGTCGCCAGACCGCCGAACCGGGCGCCCGTGCCGTGCGTCCCGGTCGCGACGGCGCCCGCCACAGTCTGCGCGTCGATGTCCCCGAGGTTCTCCAGCGCCAGCCCGTGCCGCGCGAGCAGCGCGCTGAGCTCGCGCAGTCGCGTCCCGGCCCGCACCCGCACCCGGCCGCCCGGTTCCACGGCGACGATCCCGGTGAGGTGGTCCAGGCGCAGCTGGACGTCGCGCGCCTCGGCCAGCGGGGTGAAGGAGTGTCCCGAGCCGACCGCCGTCACCTGGCGCCCCGCCCGGCCCGCGCGCCGCACGACCTCGACGACCTCCTCGACGTCCCGGGGGCAGGCGACCTCCGCGGGCGTCACCGCCACCGTCCCGGACCAGTTCTCCCACGTCACCCGAAGCACCCGCCCTCACCGCGGTAGGTCGGGACCGAGGCGAGGACGGTGCCGTCCTCGACGACGTGGACGGTGCTCACCCGCTCGAGCTGCTCCCCGGACTTCGCCGGGCGGAACCACACGAGGTCACCCACCCGCAGCGCGTCGGCGCCCGCGCCGGCCACCGGCGTCTGGACCTCCCCGGCGCCCTCCGCCCGGGTGAGCCGCAGACCCGGCGGGTGCACCGGCGTCGGCAGCCGGTCGCGGCCCGGCGGCCCGGAGGCGGTGAACCCGGTGGAGAACACCGTCGCGACCCGGCGCCCGGGCCGGCGCACCACCGGGGAGACGAGGAACAGCGCGGGCCGCGGGCGGAAGGCGCGGTAGCCGTCGAACAGCGTGGGGCCGAGCAGCCCGGAGCCGGCCGTCACCTCGGTGACCTCCCCGGAGCGCCCGTAGAGGTGGAGGCTGCCGGTCCCGCCGACGTTGACGAGCGGGACGTCGGCCACCTCGCGCACGGCCGCGACGAGCTCGGGGCGGCGGCGGCCCAGCTCGCGTGTGGAGAGCGTCTTGACGGCGCGGACCGCCGCGGAGGAGTCGGCCAGCCCGGCCACCTGCGCGTCGTAGCACATGACCCCGTGCAGCCTCAGGCCCGGGGTGGCGAGCACCCGGCGGGCGGCAGCGGCGGCCTGGGCGGGGGTGTGCACCGGCGAGCGGCGCACACCCAGGTGCAGCGGACCGAGCCGCAGCGAGGCGTCGAGGTCGAGGCACACCCGCACCGGGCGACGCGGCCCCGCGCCCGCCGCGGTGAGCAGCCGCAGGTGGTCGGGGTGGTCGACCATGACCGTGACGCGCTCGCGGACGAGCGGGTCCGCGGCGATCCGCGCGAGCGCGGCGGTGTCGGTGGTCGGGTAGGCGAGCAGGACGTCCGCGTGGCCGTGCCGCGCGAGCCACACCGACTCCGCCGCCGAGTACGTCATGACCCGCTCGGCGCCGAGCGTGTCGAGCACCCACCGGCAGCGCACCGACTTCGTCGCCACCCGCACCGGCAGCCCGCCGGCACGCGCGGCGAGGTCGGCGGCGTTCGCGCGCAGCGCCGCGAGGTCGAGGACGGCGGCGGGCGCGGTGACGGCGGTGTCCGCCAGTGCCTGGACCAGCCCTGGGCGCAGCATGCCCGGAGGCTATCGGCCCGGGTCCGGCCGGAGGGCGGCTTCGACAGGCGCGGTGCGGGGTCTGACCGGGGCAACTGGTGACAACCGCTGCGACCCCGGCCCGACGGCGGGTAGCGTCCCGTGCCATGACCAGCACCGCGGCCGACCTGCCCGAGTCCGTCACGCTCGCCGAGGGGGAGGGTGGGCTGCCCGTCGTGCGGGTCGCCACCGCGCTCGCCACGGGAGAGCTCTACCTCCAGGGCGCCCACGTCACCGCGTGGACCCCCGCCGGCGCCGACCCGGTGATCTGGATGAGCGGGGCGTCCCACTTCGCGCCCGGCGAGCCGATCCGCGGCGGCATCCCGATCTGCTTCCCGTGGTTCGGGCCCGGCCGCGAGCCCGGCCTCGCCCCGCCCGCCCACGGCTTCGCGCGCCTGGCCCCCTGGCGGCTCGAGGCCGCCGAGGAGCGCGACGGCGCGGTCACCCTCACCCTGCGCCTCACCGACGCCGACGCCGCCGGCGTCCCCGCCGCGGCCTCCTGGCCGCACCCGTTCACCGCGACCTGCACGGTGACCTTCGGCCGCGAGCTCACCGTCGCGCTCACCGTCCGCAACACCGGGCCCGAGGAGATCTCCTACGAGGAGGCGCTGCACACCTACCTCGCCGTCTCCGACGTCCGCACGACGACGGTCGACGGCCTCGACGGCGCGACCTACCTCGACAAGGCGCCCGGCGCCGGCCCTGACCTCCTCACCCAGGAGGGCGAGGTGACGTTCACCGGGGAGACCGACCGGGTCTACGCGAGCACCGCGACCGCCGTCGTCGTCGACGAGGGCGCCGGCCGCCGGATCGGGGTGGACAAGGACGGCTCGGCCAACACCGTCGTGTGGAACCCCTGGGTGGACAAGGCCGCCGCGATGCCCGACTACGGCGACGACGAGTGGCCCTCGATGGTGTGCGTCGAGACCGCCAACGCGCTCGGCGACGCCGTCGTCCTGGCCCTCGGCGAGGAGCACACGACGACGGCGCGCATCACCGTCACCCGGTAGCCCGGGCGCGCGGGGCGCGGCGACCGGAGGATGGTGCCGTGACCGCCGTCCTGTGGCTGCGCCGCGACCTGCGCCTCCACGACCTGCCGGCGCTGCTCGCCGCCCATGAGGGCGGGCAGGTGCTGCCGGTGTTCGTCGTCGACCCCGCGCTGCTCGCCACCGCCGGCCCGGTGCGCCGCGCGCACCTCGTCGCGGCCCTGGAGGACCTCCGGGAGTCGACCGACCGCGCGCTCGTCGTGCGTACCGGCCGCCCGGAGGAGGAGGTCCCCCGGCTGGTCCGGGAGTCCGGCGCGGGCAGCGTCCACGTGAGCCGCGAGACCACCCCCTACGGGCGCCGCCGCGACGCCCGCGTCGCCGCGGCCCTGGGCGACGTGCCGCTCGTCGCCACCGGCACCCCCTACGCCGTCGGGCCGGGCGTCGTGCGCAAGGCCGACGGCGACCCCTACCGCGTCTTCACCCCCTTCTCCCGGGCCTGGCGCGACCACGGCAGCCCGCCGCCCGCCCCGCCGCCCGCCCGGCTCCGGTGGCGCCGGGGCGTGGCGACCGAGGAGCTGCCCGGCGCCGACGGCCCGCCCACCCACGCCGTCGGCGAGGCCGCGGCCCGGGAGCGGTGGGCGGAGTTCCTCGACACCGACCTCGCCCGCTACGACACCGCCCGTGACCGCCCCGACCTCGACGCGACGTCGCAGATGTCGGTCCACCTCAAGTACGGCACGATCCACCCGCGGACCATGCTCGCCGACGTCGCCGCCCACCCGGCCGGGCGCACCGAGGCCGCCCGGCGCTATGTCACCGAGCTGTGCTGGCGGGAGTTCTACGCCGACGTCCTGTGGCACCACCCCGCCTCCGCGTGGAGCGACCTGAACGATGGCCTGCGCTCGATGGCCTACGAGGACCCGGCGGGTACGCCCGCCGCCCACGTCCGCGCGTGGGAGGAGGGGCGCACCGGCTACCCCTTCGTCGACGCCGCCATGCGCCAGCTGCGCGAGACCGGGTGGATGCACAACCGGGCACGGATGGTCGTGGCGAGCTTCCTCGTCAAGGACCTCCACGTGTGGTGGCCCCACGGCGCCCGCCACTTCCTCGCCCACCTCGCCGACGGCGACCTCGCCTCCAACAACCACGGCTGGCAGTGGGTGGCCGGCACCGGTACCGACGCCGCCCCCTACTTCCGGGTCTTCAACCCGGTGAGCCAGGGGGAGCGGTTCGACCCGGCGGGCGACTACGTGCGCCGCCACGTCCCCGAGCTCGCCCACGTCCCGGGCGCGGCCGTGCACCAGCCGTGGCGGGTGCCCGACGGGCTCGCCCACGGGTACCCCGAGCGCATCGTCGACCACGCCGCGGAGCGGGCCGAGGCGCTGCGCCGCTACGAGTCCGCCCGCGCGGCCTGACCGCGCCGGGGCGTCGGCAGCCTGCTCGTCGCGACCGCAGAGGGGCGGGTGCGTGCGCGCGGAGGGCGGGCGGTGATGATGCACGTCGCCGAGGACAACGAGGCCGCCCGGCGGCTCTACGTGCGCCTCGGCTACCGGGAGACGGGCCGCCGGCCGCGCCCGGACGGGACGGCCGAGCCGGTGCTCCTCAGGGACCTGGGCACGGCGCCGGTACCCGGGTGAGCTCGCGCTCCGGGACCGCGAGGTCGAGCGCGCGCACGAGCGCCCGCTGACGCGCCCGTCGCCACAGGACGAGGAGACCGCCGAGGACGATGAGACCCGCGAGCACGACCCACCCGAGCCGGCCGAGGGAGTCGGCCAGGTGCGGCAGGGCCAGGCCGCCGAAGGTGCCGACGGCGAGCCAGCCCGCCGCCCACACGAGCGTGCCGGTGACCGACCCGGCGAGGAAGCGCCGGTAGCGGATCCGGGCGGCACCCGCGGCGGCCGGCATGAGCGTGCGCACGAGGGGCAGCAGGCGGCTGACGACGAGCGCGCTCGCGCCGCGGCGGCGGAGCATCGTCCCCGCCCGGTCCCAGTGCTCGGTGCCGAGCCGCCGCACGAGACGGGTGCCGCGCAGGCGGCTGCCCCAGCGGCGCCCGACGGCGTAGCCGACGTGGTCGGCGGCCGAGGCCGCGGCCGTGAGGACGGCGAGGGCGAGGAGCGCCTGCACCGGGGTGGTGGCGGCGGCCCCGAGGAGGACCGCGCCGAGCTCGCCGGGCACGAGGACCCCCAGGCCGAGGGCGGACTCGAGGAAGGCGAGCAGGGCGGCGACGACGAGGAGCGCGGGGCTGAACGCCTCGGGCAGCGCGGTGATGAGGTCCGGCATGGTCCCAGCGAATCGTGAGCAGGCAGGCAGCGGTATCCGGCAGGACCCTGGTCGCACCCTGGTGCGGGGTCAGGGTCAGGTGCGGGGAGGGGGTGTGGGCGCGCGGCCCGTCGAGGCGGTCCACCCTCGCAGCGGGCGGTGGGCGGGACAACCGAAATTCAGCGCTGCCTGTTCCCTCCCGCCGCGGGTCAGCGGCGGCGGCCGGGTGTGGGCGTGCAGCATCCAGCGCTCGGCCAGCGATCCGCGGGAGGGGCAAGGGGATCCGGACGTGCGCGATCCAGTGCTCGGCGGAGAAGGAGGGCGGCAGGTCGTGGGCGGTGGGGGCCGGAGCGCGGGTGCGGGGTGGCGGGAGTGGACAGCACTTCTTGCGCAAGAGACCTCTAGAGTTGTGGCATGCCAATGGAGGACCGGGAGCTCATCAACGCCCCTGAGCGGATCCGGGCGCTGTCCCACCCCCTGCGCCTGCGACTCCTCGACCTCCTGGGCGAGCACGCCGAGCTCACGGCGACACAGTGCGCCGACCTCACCGGTGAGTCGGTGGCGAGCTGCTCCTTCCACCTGCGGATGCTCGAGAAGTACGGCTTCATCGAGCGCGCGGCCCCGCGCGGCCGGGAGAAGCCGTGGCGCCCGGTCACCCGCCGGGGCTACGCCACGGGCATCGACCCCGACGTCCCCGGCTCCGTCCAAGCGACCGTCGAGCTCGCGCGGATGACCTTCCAGCAGCGCTCGCAGCGGGTGTGGGCGGCCATGGAGCGCCTCGGCCAGGAGCCGCAGGAGTGGCTCGAGGCCACCCGGCTGATGAACAGCAGCATCTGGGCGACCGCGGAGGAGGCGGCTGCTCTCGGCGACGAGATCATGGCGCTCTTCGAGAAGTTCGAGGCCCGTGACGACCCGTCCCAGCGCCCGCCGGGCTCGCGCCGCGTGCGCGTCATGGCCACGATCCACTCCGAGCCGCCCGAGGACTGACAGGCCCGCCCCGGCGGCCCGCCGAGCGCGCAGAATCTGCCACCAAGTCCGCGACACGCGGGCGACACGCCGGGTGGCGGGCGCTCGGGAGTGCTGCCGGGGGACTTGGTGGCAGGAAACCGGCGGGGACACCCGCGGGGTGCCGCGCGCTCGGGGCCGTGGCCACGGCGCTCGCCAGCGCTGCGCTCGGCCGGCGGACGCGGTGACGATCGCGCTGCGGCACACCGCCGCAGTTCTCGTCCTCACCGTCCGGCTCACCGGCGCTCACCCTGCTGCGCGACGACCCCGGGAGCCGGTAGCTCCCGGGGTCGCACGTGCCGGCGCGCGGCCCTCCACCGCGCGTCCGTGCCGGTGGCGGGAGGGGCCACCTCCCACCACCGACTCCTAGCGGACCACCGCGATGACGACCGTCGTCACGGCCGGGACGGCGACCCCGAGCGTGGTGCCCATCGCCACGGCCGCGTGCCGGCGGCGGTACTGGGGGCGTACCGGGCGCGAGACCGGCAGGTGCTGGTGGCGATGGAACTCGGCGAGTGTGACGTCGACGCTCCGGGCCGCAAAGGCGTCGAGCTGGTGCAGGTCCATGGCACGTCCTTCCGGGTGGGGCTGGCACCTGCCACGCTAGGAACCGAAGCGGACACCCACTGTCCGCTGCACCGGGAAGGGTGGGGGAGATGGTGGATTCCTCCCGGCGGATGCTCGAGCTCCTCAGCCTGCTCCAGCTGCGGCGCGAGTGGCCCGGCGCCGAGCTCGCCGAGCGGCTCGGCGTCAGCGGCCGCACGCTGCGCCGCGACGTCGACAAGCTGCGCGAGCTCGACTACCCCGTCCACGCGGTCAAGGGCGTCGGCGGTGGCTACCGGCTCGGCGACGGCGCCCGGCTGCCACCGTTGCAGTTCCTCAGCGACGAGGCCGTCGCCGCCGCGATCGCGCTCACGACGGCGGCGAGCAGCAACGTCCACGGCGTGGGGGAGGCGGCCCAGCGCGCCCTCGGCAAGCTCCAGCTGGTGCTGCCCGCGCGGCTGCGGGCGCGGGTGCAGCGGCTGGGGGAGAGCGTCGTCCACCTGCCGGGGGTCGCCGTCGTCGACCCCGAGGTGCTCATGACCCTCGCCGGCGCCTGCCGCGACCACCTGTGCCTGCGCTTCGACTACGTCCGCGGTGACGGCACCGAGTCGCGGCGGGAGGTGGAGCCCTACGGGCTCGTCGCCTGGACCGGGCGCTGGTACCTCGTCGCCTGGGACGTCGAGCGGGAGGACTGGCGCACCTTCCGCGTCGACCGGCTCCGCCCCCGCATCCCCCTGGGCCGCCGCTTCACCCCGCGCGAGCTGCCCGGGCAGGACGCCGGGGCCTACCTCCAGCGCCGGGTGCGCGACCTGTGGCAGGAGAAGGCGGTCGTCCTCGTCCACGAGCCGGCGGACAGCGATCGCATGCGGCGCTGGGCGACGATCGGGCAGGTCGAGCCCGTCGACGCGCGCACCAGTCGGCTCCGGCTCGACGGCGACTCCGTGCGGTGGCTCGCCGTCGCGCTCGTCGAGCTCGAGGCCGACTTCACCGTCGAGTCGCCCGCGTCGCTGCGCGACCACCTCCGCACGGTCGCCGGCCGCCTCACCCGCGCCGCCGACCGCCCGGCCCCTCACACCGAGACGAGCCCGGTGGCGCTGAGTGCCGAGTAGACGCCGAGGAGGAGGATCGCGATCCCGCTGACGGCGAGCGCGCTCGCGGCGAACCGGCCGCCACGCAGCTCCGGCTGGACGTACCGGGCGCGCAGGTACCAGGCGGCGACGGCGACGGCGGCGAGGAAGATGCCGCCGGCCACCCCGCCGATGAGGATCATGACGAACGGGGAGGAGATCCACAGGTAGGTGAGCAGCCAGAGGAGGGGCAGCGCGACGATGAACACGCGCATCCACCGGTTGCGCCGGTCGGCGTCCGCCCAGTCGAAGACCCCGAGGATGCTCAGCGCGTTCGCCCACGACCGTGCCCAGGACGGCACCGCGGCCCAGATCGTCGAACCGAGCGCGGCGAGCGCGCCGACGAGGTAGAGCACCCGGCCCCACTCGCCCAGGACGCTCGCATAGGTCTGGGAGAGCACCTCGATCATGTCGTTGCCCTCGGGCACGAGCCCCTGCGGGTGCAGCACGGCGGCGCCCATGACGTAGAACGACATCGTGCTCACCGTGTAGATCACCCACGCGACCAGCGCGTCCTTCTGCATGACGGCGATCCACCCGCGCGCCCGGCGCCGGTAGGCCTCCGAGCCGTCGTCGGGTCCGGACCAGCGGCCGTAGCCCTTCTCCAGGCACCAGTAGGTGTAGGCGGTGATCTCCTCCGACCCCACCCCGGTGAGCCCGAACATCGCGACCGCGACCCCGATGGCCCCGACCGGCAGCGACAGGGTCAGGCCGGAGGCGAGGTCGCCGGCGGAGTAGGCGTACTCGGTCGCCGGGAGGCCGAGCGCGATGACGAGGGTGACGACGACGAACGTCATCGTGAGGAAGACGGCGACCTTCTCGATGAGCCCGTACCGGTTGGAGTACAGCGTGACGATCGCCAGGACTGTGACGACGACGGCCCAGATCGTCAGCGACGTCGCCTCGAGAGGCCCGGAGCCGATCGGCAGGAGGATGCTCAGCGCGGCGGCCATCCCGCCGATGAGGCCGCCGGTCTGGATGAGCTTGGACAGGGCCATGAGGGCCCACAGGACGAAGACCCAGCCGACGTTGCCCACCCGCGGCGGGACGCGGGTGTAGCCCTCCATGCCGCCCAGCCCGGTGACGATCGAGAAGCGGGCCATCTCCACCTGGACGGCGACCTTGACGAGCGTGGAGAAGATGACGAGCCACAGCAGGACGAAGCCGGCCTCGGCGCCGAGCGCGGTCGCGGTGATGAGCTCCCCGGCGCCGACGATCGAGGCCGAGACGATGAGCCCGGGGCCGAAGAAGCGCAGCGACCCGCGCCACGTCGTCGGCGGCTCGCGGACGCCGTCGGGGTGGACGTGGTACGGGTCCCCGATGACGACCGAGCTCTCGGGTGCGGGTCCGGTCTGCTGCGCCATGGCGACTCCCTCGTCCGTCCGTGCGCGCCACTGTAGGGGCGGCGTGCGGCCGCCGCTCAGGGAGCGACGGACCGTGCCCGCACACCCCGGGGACGGCGGCCGGTCAGCCGACGATCCACCCCAGGGTGGGTGACGGGCGGGAGTGCGGGGCGATACCTTGAGCCACCACCCCGTTTGCCCGTTCTTGACGGAGCCGTCAAGGTCCCCCTCCCGAAATGAGAGTGTCGATGCACCGATCATTGACCGCAGCAGCCAGCGCACTCGTGCTCGGTGCTGTCACCGTGCTGGGCGCCGTCCCGGCCGCCGGCGACACCGACCCACCCCCCTCCCTCCCGTCGCTCGCCCCGGACACCAAGGTGAGCGAGTCGCTGAGCGCGGCCGAGGGGACGGTCACGGCGTTCGTCCAGCTCGACGCACCCTCCGCCCTCGACGTCGTCGAGTCCGGCGGCTCGAGCACCGAGGCGCAGGCGGCCGCGGCCGAGGTCGAGACCCTCGCCGAGGACGTCGTCCCCGCCGCCGCGCAGGCCCGCAGCCGCAGCGCCGCCCCGCAGCGGCTCTCGGTGACGAGCACGCTCGTCGCCGGCACCGTCGTCACCGGCGACGCGGAGCAGGTCCGGGCGCTCGCGGCGTCCGACGACGTCCTCGCCGTCCACCTCGTCACCCTCAAGGAGCCGACGAACAAGAACGTCGACGTCCTCACCCGCGCGGCCCAGGTCTGGGAGTCCTACGGGAACACCGGCGAGGGCATCCGCATGGGCATCATCGACACCGGCGTCGACTACACCCACGCCGCATTCGGCGGCCCCGGCACCCTGGAGGCCTACGCCGCCGCCTACGGCGAGGACGGCACCGGCCCGGTGCCCGAGGGCCTGTTCGACGGCGCGAAGTACCTCGGCGGCTGGGACTTCGCCGGCCCGCTGTACGACGCCTCCGGGCTGACGCCGGGCTCCACGCTCGTCCCGCAGCCCGACCCCAACCCCATCGACGCCCACCACACCGCGGGCGGTGGCCACGGCACGCACGTCGCCGGCACCGCCGCGGGCTACGGCGTCACCGCGGACGGGACCACCTTCCGCGGCGACTACGGCGACGTCGGGGACATCAGCGACTGGCAGGTCGGCCCGGGCTCCGCGCCCGAGGCCGGCATCTACGCGCTCAAGGTCTTCGGTGACGTGGGCGGGTCCACCGGCGTGACGATCAACGCGCTGGAGTGGGCGGCCGACCCGAACGGCGACCTCGACTTCTCCGACCGCCTCGACGTCATCAACCTCTCCCTGGGCGCCTTGGCCGCCCCGGTCGACGACCCGGAGAACCTCTTCGTCGACCGGCTCGCCGACCTCGGCACGCTGTCGGTCATGTCGGCCGGCAACTCCGGCGACGCGACCGACGTCGGCGGCTCGCCGGGCAACACCGGCTCCGCGCTCGCGGTGGCGAACTCCGTCGCCGACGTCATGGTCTTCGACGCCGTCGAGGTCGTCGGCGCGGCCGACGAGTCCCTCGTCGGCCTGCACGCCGCGCAGAACACGGTGAACTACACCGGCACCGCGGACGTCGAGGCCCCGGTCGTCTACCTCGGCGAGGGCGTGGACGGCTGCACGCCGCTCACCGCCTACGCCGACCAGGTCGCCGGCAAGATCGTCTGGCTCTCGTGGGACGACAACGACGCCACCCGCGCCTGCGCGAGCGGCGCCCGCTGGAACAACGCGACCGCGGCCGGCGCTGTCGGCGTGCTCATCGGCACCGAGGCCCCGATCTTCACCGCCGGCATCGGCGGCAACCCGCAGACGCCCGGCGCCCAGCTCACCGCCCGGGTGACCGACCTGCTCCTGCCGGAGATCGAGGCCGGCACGCTCACCGTGCGCCTCGGCCCGTCCTACCAGGACGCCGCCCTCACCCGGGACGACACCGTCGCCGACATGCTCAACCCCGGCTCCTCGCGCGGCGCCCACGGCTCGCTCGGCGTCGTCAAGCCCGACGTCGCGGCCCCCGGCACCCGCATCTCCTCCGCGGCCTCGGGCACCGGCTCCATGCCGACCACCCTCACCGGCACGTCGATGGCCTCCCCGCACGTCGCGGGCATCGCCGCGCTCGTCCGCGCCGAGCACCCGGCCTGGACGCCGCAGCAGGTCAAGGCCGTGATCATGAACACCGCGACCAACCCGGTCTACTCCCGGCCCGGGCCGGAGGGCCCGCTGTACGGCCCGGAGCGGGTCGGCGCCGGCCGCGTCGACGCGCTGTCCGCCGTCACCAGCCAGGTCATCGCCTACGACTCCGCCGCGCCGCGCAACGTCTCGGTCGCCTTCGGCGTCGTCGACGTCGCCGAGGAGACGGTCCGGATCAGCCGCACCGTCACGGTCGAGACCCTCGGCCGCGCCGCGGGCGACTTCACCACCGGGTTCGACGGCGCGAGCTCGATGGGCGGGGCGACGATCACGACGAGCCCGTCGCGCGTGCAGGTCCGCCCGGGCCGTCCCGCGACGGTCACGGTCACCCTCACCGTGGACCCGCAGACCCTCGTGCGGGAGATCGACCCGACGTCCGACCCCGTCTCGGGAGTCGGCGTCCCCCGCGAGTTCGTCTCGGCGCTCGCCGGGCAGCTCGTCCTCACCCCGCGCGCCTCGGGCGAGACGCTCCACGTCCCGGTCCACGCGGCGCCGCGGCTCGTCTCCGACCTCACGGTCGAGCCCGTGGAGTTCGCCTCCGCGGACGCGCTCACCGCGCCGCTCGAGGTCACCGGCCGGCACGTCGACTCCGGCGGCTGGACCTCCAGCACCGCCGTCCTCGAGCTCATGCGGACCAGCCCGCAGCTGCCCGACGTCGACCCCGGCTCCACCTCCCCGACCCAGATCGCGGCCGGTGACATCCGGTACGTCGGCGCCATGTCCACCGGGCCGCGGATCGCCGAGGCCGGGTTCGACCCGGCGCTCGGGTACGTCGGCATCGGCATCGCCATGGCGGGCCAGTGGCCCACGCTCGGCACGTCGACGCTGCCGGTCATCGACACCGACGTCACCGGCGACGGGATCCCCGACCTGCAGACCGCGGTCCAGAAGATCGACCCGGAGACCGACGTCACCATCGCCCACACCTACGACATCCGCACCGGGCAGAGCCTGGCGCGCTCGTCGGTCAACGGCCAGTGGGGCGACGTCGACACCACCGTGTACGACAACAACGTCCTCGTCGCGCCGATCCCGCTCGGGCTGTTCAACCCGGCGGTCGTCCCGACGTTCGCGGTGTGGACCTTCGGGGAGTACTCCCCGACCGGCAACGGCCTGGTCGACATGGTCGAGCCGTTCGCCTACGACCCGTTCGCCCCGGACCTGTGGACCAGCGGCGACATCCCGCTCAACGGCCTGTTCGTCCCGTCGACCAGCGACCTCACGGTCCACCGCGACCCGGCCGCCGGCACCGACGTGGGGCCGCTGCTCGTCCTGCACTCCCACAACGCCTTCGGGCAGCGGGCGCAGGTCGTCGACGTCACGGTCCCCGAGCCCGTCGCCGTCGCGACGACGACGACGCTCACCGTCGACGGCGAGGCCGCGGTCGGGTCCGAGCTCACCCTCACGGCGAGCCTCGACCCGGCGACGGCGAGCGGCACCGTGACCTTCCTGGACGGTGGCACCGAGCTCGCCACGGCCCCGGTCACCGGCGGCACCGCGAGCGCCGTCGTCACCCTCGGCGCCGGCAGCCACTCGCTCACCGCCGCCTACGCCCCGGACTCCGCGGCCTTCACGGCCTCGGTCTCCGCGGCGGTGGTCGTCGAGGTCGCGCCGTCCTCCTCGACGACGACGCTGCGCCTGTCGCGCAGCCTCGGTGGCTACGGCGACCAGACGACGGCGGCGGTGAGCGTCGTCGGCGCCTCCGCCGCGCCGTCGGGACCGGTGGAGATCCACGCGGGTGGCGTGGTCGTCGCGACCGGCGAGCTCACCACCAGCGGGCTCACCGGCACGGCGACCGTGACGCTGCCCCGTGACCTGGCCGCCGGGTCCCACCGCCTCACCGCGGTGTTCCCCGGTAGCGGGGACGTCACCGGCTCGGCCAGCCGCAGTGCGACCTACGTCGTCCTGCCGGCGCTCGCGCGGGTCGACCTCGACGCCGCCTCGCGGGTCCCGCGGGGAAGCTCGCCGGAGGTCAGCGTCTCGGTGCTGGCCCGGGGCGGGGCGCCCGTCCCGACCGGCTCGGTCACCGTGACGTCCGGCTTCCGCGTCATCGACCGGGTGGCGCTCGACGCGGACGGGACCGTCGAGGTCCAGCTGCCGCCGGTGCGTCTCCTCACCGTCGTCACCGCGGTCTACAGCGGGGACGCCGGCTACCTGCCGGGTCTGGACGTCGCCACCGTCACCGCCCGCTAGACCCCAGGGCCGCACCACCCGGTCGCCACGTCGGCGCCGGGCCGTGCGGCCCTGCCGTGCGCGTGGCGCACCCGGACCCCGCCCGTGGCCCGTACGCTGGGGACCATGAGCGACGCCGGTCACGGTGACTTCGAGTTCGAGCGCAAGTTCTTCGTCCGTGCGCTGCCCGACGCTGCCCTGAGCGAGCCGGACCCGGTGCTCATCGTGCAGAGCTACTTCCTCGCCGCCGACGGGTACGCGCTGCGCATCCGGCTGCAGGGCCCGGCGCCGGCCGGCCCCCTGCCGGGCGACGAGCGCGAGCTGCTCGAGGCCGCGTCCTTCACGTTCTGCGCCCTCACCGCCAAGGGCCCCTACGTCGGCGGCACCCGCTACGAGGCGGAGCGCGAGCTCGACGTCACCGCGGGCCTGGCGATGGTCCGCCTCGGCGGGGACCTCGTGGCCAAGCTGCGGTACGCGCTGTGGCTCGGCACCGACGGCTGGGTGGTCGACTCCTTCCTCGGGCGCAACGCGCCGCTCGTCGTCGCCGAGTGCGAGCGCGGGGGCCCGGTCACCGACCTCGTCATCCCCGACTTCTGCGTGAGCGAGGTCAGCGACGATCCCCGCTTCGCCAACGACTCCCTCGCCACCTCGCCCTACCGCCACTGGAGCGCCACGTACGAGAGCGAGCTCGCCGAGCGCGGGCCCCGCTTCCTCACCGAGTTCGGCCACAACGAGCTGGGCCTGCCGACCTGACCCGAGGCCGTGCGGACCTGACAGGCTTGTCCGGTGTCCACCCTCATGCTCCTGCGCCACGGCGAGAGCGCCGCGAACGCCCTCGGCCTGTTCACCGGGATCCTCGACGTCGGCCTCACCCCCCACGGTGAGCAGAGCTGTCGCGAGGCGGCGGAGCGCGTCCGCTCCACGGGCTGGCGCCCCGACGTCGTCCTCGCCTCCGAGCTCGTCCGCTCGTGGCACACGGCCGAGATCGTCGCAGCGGCCGTCGGCGGGGAGATCGTGCGCGACTGGCGGCTCAACGAGCGCAGCTACGGGGCGCTGACCGGCTACGGCAAGCGGGAGGTCGCCGAGCGGTACGGCCAGGACCTCTTCCTCCACTGGCGCCGCTCCTTCGACGGTCGCCCGGACCCGCTGCCCGAGGAGACCGTCGCGCTGTGGCGCACGCTGCCCCCGTTCGACCGCCTGCCGCCCGAGGCGCTGGCGCCCACCGAGTCCCTCGCCGACGTCGTCGAGCGGGTCCGCCCGCTGTGGACCGGGGCGCTCGGGCAGGCGCTGCGGGCCGGGCGCACGGTCCTCGTCGTCGCGCACGGCAACTCCCTGCGCGCCCTGTGCGCGCTCGTCGACGACCTGTCACCCGAGGAGCTGCGCGACCTCAACCTGCCCAACGCCCGCCCGCTGGTCTACGAGCTGGCCCCGGACCTCACCCCGCTCCACCGCGGCGGGCGCTACCTCGACCCGCACCTCGCGGCCGCCGAGGCCGCGGTCATCGCCGCCCAGGGAGGGACCTGATCGGACGACCGCGCCGTCCGACCTTCGGCCCGTCACGGTCCGTCCTCCGGCCAGCAGGTTCGCCCCTCCGCCCGACGTGCGCGCGCACGGCTGGCGGTTACGCTTCCCCAGGCAGGTCCCGCAAGGACGCGGACCGGATGGAGGGGCATCCATGAGAGCGGTCGTCGTCGGCATGGCCTACACCGTGACAGCGCTCGCGGTCGAGTGCTTCCCCGTGCCCTACCGGCCCGTGCGCGACGTCCCGATCTCGATGTCGGTCGGCGGCTCGGGGTTCACCGCCGCGCGGACGCTGGCGACGCTCGGGAACGAGGTCTACCTCGCCGCCCCGCTGGGGGAGGACGCCGACGCGCTCGCGGTCGACGCCGCGGCCTACCGCTTCGGGGTCAACTCCGCGATGTGCCCGCGCTCCCTGCCGCGCTCACCGCGCGCCGTCGTCCTCAAGGACGGAACGGGGCTCCAGCAGATCAGTCGCGACCTGGGGGAGGCTCGCACGGCGAGCGTCGAGCTCGACCTCGGCGCCCTGGCGACGTGCGACCTCCTCGTCGTCGACGGCGTGCTGCCGAGCGCCGCCCTCATCGCCGCGGCGCAGGGGGCGGGCGTGCCGGTCGCCGCCGGGCTGGGGACGACGACCACCGCGCCCGTCCTCGGGCAGCAGTGCTACCTCGGGGCCGACCTCCTCGTCATGGGTCACGACCCACGCGTCGACGAGCTCGAGCTGCTGCGCTCCTGGCGGCGACGGTCGGCCGCCCGGCTCGTCGTCGTCACCCTCGGCAGCCGGGGCGCCATCGGGATGGCGCGCGACTCGCCCGACGTCGTGGAGGTGCGGGCCCGGGACCTGGGGCCGGGCGCCCGGCCGGCCGGTCTGGGCGCGACGTACTTCGCGGCGCTGGCCCACTGCGTCTTCGCCCGGGGCTGCGACCCGCGGGCGGCCATGCACTACGCGGCGACCGCCGCCGCCTGGACGATCGCCCACCCCGGCGAGCCCGACGGGCTGCGGGAGGACGTCCTGGAGGCGGCGGCGGTGCGCCCTGACGGTGCGGTGGGTCAGTCGCCGTAGCCGGCGTCGGCGCACACGGTCTCGAGCTCGCCCTGCGCGGTCTCCGAGGCGGTGACGTCGATCTGGGTGAGGTCGGGGAACGCGGGCTCCTCGTCCTCGGGGACCTCGGCGGTGCGGGACTCGTTGACGGTCGCCACGGCCTCGGTGAACGGGGCGTTGACCTCCTCGAGGAGCGTGACCATCTCCTCGGGGGCGTCGCGGCCGAGCTCGGTGATGCGCTGCTCGAGGGCGTTGATCTCGGTGTAGGTCGCGGCGTCCACGACCTCACCGCCGCTCAGGGCGGCGCGGGCGTTGGTGGCGCGTTCGGCGAGGGGCGTGCCGGTGCCCTCGTAGAAGCCGGCGCAGGTCTCCTGCTCGACGGTCTGCTCGGTGGCGGTCGTCGTCTCGGCGCTCGTGGCGTCGTCGTCGGAGGTGGTGGAGCTGCACCCGGCCAGTCCGATCAGGAGGACGGCGGGAAGGATGAGTCGACGTGTCATGTCTCTGACGGTAAACCCGACGGTCACCCCGGCGCGCGGTCATTTCCGGCCGCCCGCCCGTCCTCCCCGCGGATAATCGAGAGTTCTTGATCATGGCGCTGGCCTGCGGTGTGAGGAGAGTCGCAGCCGCGGCGGTCAGAGGCGGTCCTCGCGCAGCCGCCTCGCGACGAGGACGACGAGCCCGGCCACGGCGCCGAGCGCCGCGACGCCGACGGCGACCTTGAGCCACGTCGGCAGCCCGGCCAGGCCGGTCTCCTCGGCCTCGGCGGTCGGGGCCGCGGCCGGCTCGGCCGTCGTCGGCTCGGGCGTGGCGGCCGGCTCGGCGGTGGGCGCCGCGCTCGCGGTGGGCTGGGCCGCCGGCGCGTCGAGCGTGAAGGCGATGGTGCCCTCGATCGGGTGGCCGTCGCTCGAGGCCACCCGCCAGCGCACCTCGAGGTCACCCGAGGGCAGCGGCTCGCTGAGCGGCAGCAGGACCTCGGCGCCCTCGACCGTCCCCTCTCCCTGCGCGACCGTCGCCCCGGAGGCGTCGACGACCGTGATCGCCGAACCGACCGCGAGCGGCGGGTTGTTGAAGGTGAGCACCACCGCGTCCGGTGCCTCGCTCAGCACCTCACCGGCGGCGGGACGCGAGTCGATGAGCATGTCGTGGGCCTGCGCGGCGGGCGCGACGAGGACCGCGAGGGTGAGCAGGAGCAGCCCGGCGACGACGGCGCGGGCACGACGGAAGGCGGCGGCGAAGGTCATGCCCGCCATCGTAGGCACGCGTGGTCGCGCGGTGGACGCACCGTCCGGGACCTGCCGGCCGCTCAGCCGCCGTCGACGCGGCGGGCGACCTGGTAGCCGCCGGTGTCGAGGACGATCTCGTAGTCGGTCCCCGGGTGCTTGAGCTCGGCGTGGGCGGCGGCGTCCGGGGGAGGGGACCCGCCCCACGTCGAGCCCTCCTGGTCGATGACGTAGTAGTCCGGGGCCGGGTTGTCCGGCGTGCCCGACCACAGCGCCGTCGTCGTCGGCACGAGACGGGCGAGCAGGCCGATGTCGCTGGCCACGGTGGCGCCGTCGGGCACGGTGTCGAGCACCGCGCGGGCCGCCTCCGCGCGCGGGGACGGACGCCAGGTCTCCCCGTGGAGGAGGTCGGCGACCGGCAGGCCCGGCGCGGTGAGCAGGACGCCGAGGCCGGCCGCACCGAGCGCGAGGGCGGTGCGCCGGCGGTGGACCACGGCCGGCGGCGGGTCGGCGGCATCGTCGACGGGCCGGGGGCCGAGCGCGTCGAGCATCGCGGCGACGGCGAGCGGCATGAGGACGGCGTCGTAGTGCCAGCCCCACGTCCAGTAGAAGGGCACGTCACCGAGGAAGCGCCAGGCGAGGGTGGGGAGCGCCGCGAGCAGGATCGGGGAGCGCACCCCGAGGACGCCTGCCGCGGCGACGAGCAGCAGCACCGTGACGACCTTCTCGCCCGGGCCGAGGACGGCGGCGAGCGTCCCGAGCGGGTCGCCGAGCACGTCCCCGACCGTGAGTCTGTCGGCGTAGTCGTACTGCCCGCGCGGGTTGAGGGCGGGCAGGATGACCGCCGTCGCGAGGGCGAACCAGGCGGCCCCCCACAGCGCGAGGCCCGGGCCCGCGCGCCGGGCCCCCCGCCACCACATGACCAGCCCGAGGACGGCGACGAGCAGCCCGAGGTCCTCCTTGACGAAGACCACCGGCGCGAGCCACAACGCCGCCGCGCGCCAGCGCCGTTCGAGGAATGCGCACAGCCCGAACGCGAGCAGCGGCAGGGCGAAGGCGACCTCGTGGAACTGGGTGCGCACCGCCCCCTGGATGCCGTAGGACAGCACGTACAGCGCCCCGAGGACGGTGCCGGGGACCGGTCCGAGCCGCCGCACCGCGAGCGCGGTGAGCGGCCAGGCGGAGACCGCGACGAGCAGCGCCTGGACGACGAGCAGGGTGAGGCCGGAGGGGAACAGCGCGTAGACGGGCCCGAGGAGGACGAGGATCGGGTGGAAGTGGTCGCCGAGCAGGTTGAAGCCGTCCCCCTTGATCGGCACGATCGGCGCGCTGAACGAGCCGTACGCCTTGGCGAGCTGGGTGAAGATCGCCAGGTCCCACGAGGGCACCTCGAGGCGGCGCCACTGGAGCACGCCGACGACGACGTAGAGGACGCCGGCCACCCCTGCCACTGCCCACGGCTGCCACAGCCGTCCGCCCGTCCGTCCGACGACGCCCCCCGCAGGGCTCACAGCGCCCCGTGGCGCTGGAGGTGGCGCAGTGCGGCCCAGCCGAGCGGCACCCGCAGCCAGAAGGTGAGGACGCGGAAGACGAGCGCCGCCGAGAACGCGACACCTGCGGGGATCCCGGCGACGGTGAGACCACCGGTGAGCGCGGCCTCCACCGGCCCGATGCCACCCGGCGAGGGCACCGCCGCACCGACGGTGTTCGACGTGAGGTAGGTGATCGACAGCGTCGTCACCGGCAGTGAGTAGCCGAACGCCGCGAGAGCGGCACCGAACGAGGCGACGTAGCCGAGGGTCATGATGACGTTGCCGCCCAGGCCCATGAGCAGCCGGCTCGGGCTGCCGACCACCCACAGCACCCGCGGCCACACCTGGGTGAGCGTCGGGCCGAGCTTGTGCCACAGCCAGCTGCGCGCCGGCGGCACGGCGAGCACGACGACGACGATGAGCACGGCGACGATGCCCACCCCGGTCACCGCGCCGGAGGGCACCGACAGCGTGCCGGCCGAGCCGGTGACGAGCGCGATGACGGCGAGCAGCGCGACCGTCGTGACGAACTGGGAGACCTGGACGAGGGCGACGGTCGCCACCGCGAGCGGGGTCGCGATCCGCTGCTTGACGAGGTAGCGGAGGTTGAGCGCCGCGGGGCCCACGCCTGCCGGGGCGACGAGCGAGACGACGCCCGCCGCCACCTGGACGAGGGTGGTGCGCCACAGTCCGACCCGTTCCGGGGAGAAGGCGACGAGCCCCATCGCGCTGCCGACGTAGGTGAGCAGGCCGAGCCCGAAGCACAGACCGAGCCACCACGGGTTGGCGTTGCGGGTGGCGTCGAGCACCTGCTCGAAGTTCAGCGTGCCGAGGAGCAGCCAGATCGCGACGACGGCGATCGTCACCATGACGACGGTGCGGACGCTGAAGCGGGCGAGGTTGATCGGCTCGACGTCGGCGTCCGGGTGCTGGTCGACGAGCTGGGCGCGCAGGGAGTTGAGCAGCTCGCGCGGCTTTCCGGCCGCCGCCCGGGTGTGCGGGGCGAGGATGACCGGCTGGAGCAGCGGGGCGATGGAGGCGAGCTGGTCGCTGCCCAGGCACCGGCTCGCGCTCGCCAGGGCCCGCTCCTCCCCGACCTTCGTCGCGGTGATCGCGAGCATCTGGGCGAGGTCGAGGCGCCGGGACAGCTCGGTGGAGGCGATCTCCCCGTTCTCCCAGTCCAGGAGGTACACGTCGCCCTCGCTGCCGACGAGGACGGCGTTGGCCGTGAGGTCGAGGTGGGCCAGGCCGGCGGCGTGGGCGGTGCGCAGCTGGTCCCACACCTCGTCGAGCAGCTCGTCGCTCACCTCCTCCTCGGTGAGGTCGGACAGGCGCCGGGCGCCGGCGATGTGCGCCGTCACCATGATCATCGAGTCGCGGGCCTCGGCCATCCCGACGAGCGGTGGGGTGTTCACCCCGGCCCGCTCGACGGCGTAGGCGAGGAGGGCGGCGCGGTCGGCGGCGTCGCGCAGGGAGCCGGAGCGCCGCCGCCGCAGGCCGCGCACGCGCATCCGCGACCACAGCGAGGAGAGGTAGCCGACGACCTGCCGGTCGCCGTCGAGCATGGTGACGTACCAGCGGCGGCCGGCGGTGTCCCACACGGAGTACACCCGGTGGGCGCTCACCGGGTCGAGGTTGACCCCGCCCGGGCTGGCGGCGGCGTGGACGACGGCCTGGGGGTCGGTGAGCACGTCGGGCACGATCGTGTCGGACGCGCGCGTCGTCACCGGCCAGCCGGCGTCGGGGTCCTCGCCGAGGATCTCGTTCTCCGCCAGGTGCTCGGTGTAGCCGATGGGGGAGGAGGTCGTCACGGTCCATGCCCGCACGTCGCCGCCCTCGGGCGGGTCGAGGCGCACGACGCGGACGGCGTCGAGCCCGGCCCGCCGCAGCCCCTGGACGAGGTCGATGCCCTCGGCGCGCTCGTTGAAGACCCCGACGAGCAGGCGCCCGGCGAGCCCGACGAGCCGGCCGAGGAGCACGGTGACGACGGCGCCGGGCAGGGTGAGTGCTCCGCGGATGACGGTGAGGGCGAGCACGACCCACAGGAGGTTCCACGACCAGCGCACGGAGGGCCGCCGGTCGCGCGGGCCCATCGCGGTGAGGAGTGCGGCGAGCGCGGCGACGAGCGGGTTCATCGCGATGACGCTGTCGCCCTCGCTCGTGATCGTCAGGCCGACCGACAGGGCGCTGGGCCCGTAGGAGTCGAGCAGCCACACCGCGGCGGTCGTGAGGGACCAGGCGACGACGGCCGCGGCGAGCGCCTCGAGGACCGAGCGCCAGCGGCGCCGCACGAGCTGCATGGCGACGACGAACAGCGGCAGGAAGAAGGTGACGACACCCTCGAGCACCGTGACGGGCAGGAGCAGGATCTGGCGCAGGACGAGCGCGGCGGCGGACTGGACGTCCTCGGTCACCCCGATCGCCGTCGCGTGCGCGTAGACGGCGAGGAGGAGCACGACGCCGATCCCGAGCGCCGACATGACGAGCTCGAGGAGGTCGCGCGGGCGGCGCACGCGCACGGCCGGGAGGTCGACGAGGAGCACCTTGCGCCGGGGCGCCTCCGGGGCGCCGGGCGCGGGCGTGCGGGTGTCGCCCGGCCGCTCCGTCATGCGCCCGATTCTAGGACGTGCGGCCTGCGCAGACGCGGGAGCCGGGTGGGCGTGGCCCCTTCCGGGCGGTTCAGGTGAGTCCGAGGGTCCGCAGCACGGACTCCGGCAGCAGCGAGTAGCCGACGAAGGCGACGACGTCGATGAGCGTGTGGGCGAGGACGAGCGGCATGGTGCGCCGTCGTCTGCGGTAGTACTCGGCGAACACGACGCCCATGGCGACGTTGGCCAGGCCCGGTCCGATGCCCTGGTAGAGGTGGTAGGAACCGCGCAGCAGCGAGCTCGCGGCGACGACCGACGCGGGGCGCCAGCCGAGCTGCTCGAGCCGCTCGATGAGGTAGCCGGCTGCGATGACCTCCTCGAGGAGCGCGTTCTTCAGCGCGGCGAGGATGAGCACCGGGACGGTCCACCAGTACTGGTCGAGCGTGGCGGCCTGCACCTCGACGGTGATGCCGAGCGCGCGGCCCAGCGCGTACACCCCGAGCCCGGGCACCCCGATGAGCGCCGCGAGGCCGACGCCGACGGCGAGGTCGCGCCAGGGGCGGGAGAACGTGAGACCGATGCGGCTGGTGGCGCGCCGTCCGGGCTCGCTGAGGAGGAAGAGCGCGAGGGCGACCGGCACGAGCGCGAACCCGATGTTGAGCAGCTGGTAGGTGAGGTCGAGGTAGGGGCGCGGGGAGCGGGAGGGGTTGAGCGCGGTGGTCTGCTGCCGCAGCGGCGCCTCGGCGGTGAGGCGGGCGATGATGTTGACCACGGCGTACACCCCGGACTGCCCGAGGGACAGGCCGAGGACGATCCACACCTCGGTCCGCAGCCGGCGGGCCGGGGCGTCGGTGCGCGGCGGCATGAGGCGGTTATAGCAGGAGGCGGCCGGGGCGGCTCGCCGGGCATCTCCGGTGGCGCCCGGATGGCAAGACGCGCGTCTCGCCAGCCGGACGCACTTGCCAGGACCCGGATTCGCGATCCTACGATGTGGCCACCATCCAGAGCAGCCGAGAGACCTGGCTCGTCGACGCTGCAGCAACCCGATCCGTCGGGTGCTCCCGCCAGGACCGATGGAAGGACGTCTCTCGTGATCAGCCTGACCGACCTGCGCAAGGTCTACCGCAGCCGCGGTGGCCGCGAGGTCGTCGCGCTCGACGGCATCGACCTCCACGTCCCGCGCGGCGCGATCCACGGGATCGTCGGGGAGTCCGGGGCCGGCAAGTCGACCCTCGTCCGCTGCCTCACCGCCCTCGAGCGCCCGACCTCCGGGACCGTGAGCATCGACGGCGTCCCGCTCGCCGGCCTCGGTGAGCGGGAGCTGCGCCGCCAGCGGCGCCGCATCGGGATGGTCTTCCAGCACGTCAACCTGCTCGAGGCGCGCACGGCGGCGGCCAACGTCGCCTACCCGCTGCGGGTCGCCCGCGTGCCGCGCGAGCGTCGCGACGAGCGGGTGCGCGAGCTGCTCGAGCTCGTCGGGCTCGGCGACCGGGCCGACGCCTACCCGGCCCAGCTCTCCGGCGGCCAGAAGCAGCGCGTCGGCATCGCCCGCGCGCTGGCGGCCGAGCCCGCCGTCCTCCTGTGCGACGAGCCGACGTCGGCGCTCGACTCCGACACCACCCGCCAGATCCTCGGGCTCATCCGCGACGTCCGCGACCGGCTCGGGATCACCGTCCTCATCATCACCCACGAGATGGCGGTCGTCCGCGAGGTGTGCGACTCGGTCAGCCTCCTCGACCACGGCCGCGTCGCCGAGCACGGGCTGATCGACGTCGTCGCCGGTGACCACGGCACCCGCCTGGCCCGCGCACTCGTCCCGCTGCCTCCCGAGCCGCGCGAGGAGGGCCGCGCCACCCTCGAGCTGTCCTTCGGCGGTGAGGTGAGCACCGCCCGGGTGCTCGCCGCCGTCGCCGCGCTCGGCGAGGAGGCCGACGTCTCCGCCGGCACCATCGAGACCCTTGCCGGCACCCGGGTGGGCCGGCTGCGACTGTCCGTCCCGGTGTCCGCCGCCCTCGTCGCGCAGCGAGAGCTGCGCGCGGCCGGGGTCCACGTCGAGGAGGTGGCGCCGTGAGCTGGCTGCAGGACGCCCTCGCCAACCGGGTCATCACCGAGCAGCTGCCCGAGGCGACCCTCCAGACCCTCTACATGACGGGGCTGTCGACCGTCATCACCATCCTCCTCGGCCTGCCGCTCGGCCTCGCGCTCGTCGTCACCGCGCCCGGGGGCCTGCGCCCCGCGCCGGCGCTGAACACGGTGCTGTCCGTCGTCGTCAACGTCGGGCGCTCGATCCCGTTCATCATCCTCATGGTCGCGATCCTGCCGCTCACCCGGCTCCTCACCGGGACCACCTACGGGTGGCGGTCCGCCGTCGTCCCCCTCGCCGTCGCCGCCATCCCCTTCTTCGCCCGGCTCGTGGAGAACGCGGTGCGCGAGGTGGCCCCGGGGAAGGTCGAGGCGGCCCAGATGGTCGGTGCCTCCCGGCTCGGGATCGTCGGCGGCGTCCTCGTCCGCGAGGCACTGCCCGCGCTCGTCGGCGGCGTCACCGTCACCGTCATCACGCTCATCTCCTACTCCGCGATGGCCGGCGCGCTCGGGGCCGAGGGCCTCGGTGCGCTCGCCGTCAACCACGGCTACCAACGCTTCCAGACCGACGTCATGGTCGTGACCGTCGTCGTGATCATCGTGCTCGTCCAGCTGATCCAGATGCTCGGGGACCGGGTCGTGCGACTCGTCGACCACCGCTGAGCCCCACCGAGAGGACCCAACCCATGCGCACCACCCGACCCGTGCGGCTCGCCGCGCTCGCCGCCGTCACCACCCTCGCGCTCGCCGCCTGCGGCGACACCGCCGAGGAGGAGCCGGCCGCCGCCACCGGTGAGTCCGGCGGCATCGCGACGATCGTCATCGGTGCCAGCCCGACCCCCCACGCCGAGATCCTCGAGTTCGTCCAGGAGAACCTCGCCGAGGACGCCGGCTTCACCCTCGACATCATCGAGTACACCGACTACGTCCAGCCCAACGTCCAGCTCGCCGAGGGTGAGCTCGACGCGAACTTCTTCCAGCACCTGCCGTACTTCGAGGCCGAGGTCGCCGAGAAGGGGTACGACTTCGCCCACTTCGACGGCGTCCACATCGAGCCCTACGGCATCTACTCCGAGACGGTGACCTCGCTGGACGAGCTGCCCGACGGCGCCCAGGTCGGCGTCCCGAACGACCCGTCGAACCAGGCGCGCGCGCTCGAGCTGCTCGAGTCCGAGGGCCTGTTCACCCTCGCGGACGTCGAGGACCCGACGATCTTCGACGTCGCCGACAACCCGAAGGACATCGAGCTCGTCGAGCTCGAGGCCGCCCAGCTCGTGCGCAGCCTGCAGGACCTGGACGCCGCCGTCGTCAACGGCAACTACGCCCTCGAGGCCGACCTCAACCCCGCCGAGGACGCCATCGTCCTGGAGTCCGGCGAGGGCAACCCGTTCGCCAACCTCGTGGCCGTGCGCAGCGAGGACGTCGAGGACCCGGCGCTCGTCGCCCTCGACGAGGCGCTGCGCTCGGACGAGGTGCGCGCCTTCATCGAGGAGCGCTGGCCCGCCGGCGAGGTCGTCCCCGCCTTCTGAGGTTCACCTTCGCCCGCGAGCGCGGGTGATCCGCGCGAGCGCGGGTGTGATGGCACCCGCGCCCGGCGGTATCACCCGCGCTCGTAGGTCCCGCCCCCGCTCGTCAGCTCGCGCGGCGCAGGCGCAGGGAGTTGGCGACGACGATGACGGAGCTCGCGGCCATCGCCGCCCCCGCGATCATCGGGTTGAGCAGGCCGAACGCCGCGAGCGGGATCGCCGCGACGTTGTAGGCGAAGGCCCAGAACAGGTTCTGCTTGATCACCCGCAGCGTGGCGCGGGAGACGGAGATCGACGTCGGCGCCGCGCGCAGGTCCCCGGTCACCAGCGTGATGTCGCTGGCCTCGATCGCGACGTCGGTGCCGGTGCCCATCGCCAGGCCCAGGCCCTGCTGCCCGGCCTGGGCAAGCGCCGCGGCGTCGTTGACGCCGTCCCCGACCATCGCCACGACCCGGCCCTCGCCCTGGAGACGGGCGACGACGTCGAGCTTGTCCTCCGGCAGCACCTCGGCGATGACGTCCGCGGCCGGGATCCCGACCTCCGCCGCGACGGCCTCGGCCGCGGCGCGGTTGTCGCCGGTGAGGAGGATCGGGCGCACGCCGAGCTCGCGCAGCCGTGCGACGGCCTGCGCCGACGTGGCCTTGACCGTGTCGCGCACGGCGAGGACGCCGCGGGCGGTCCCGTCCCACGCGACGACGACGGCGGTCGCGCCGGAGCGCTCGGCCTCGTGGTGGTCCGTGGCGACGTCGTCGGGCACGGTGACGCCCTGCTCGGCGAGCCAGGCGGGCCGCCCGACGAGGACCTCGCGGCCCTCGACCCGACCGCTGACGCCGCGCCCGGCGTGGCCGGCGAAGTCGGTGACGGCGGGCAGGTCGCCGAGCTCGGCGGCGGCCCCGGCGGCGACGGCCTGGGCGATCGGGTGCTCGCTCGCGGCCTCGACCGCCCCGGCGAGCCGGAGCAGCTCGGCGCGGTCGGCGGCCGGACGCACGTCGGCGAGCCGCATGCGGCCCTCGGTGACCGTGCCGGTCTTGTCGAGCACCATCGTGTCGATCCGGCGCGTGGACTCGAGGATCTCCGGGCCCTTGATGAGGATGCCGAGCTGGGAGGCGCGGCCCGAGCCGACGAGCAGCGCCGTCGGCGTGGCCAGCCCCAGCGCGCACGGGCAGGCGATGATGAGGACGGCGACGGCCGCCGTGAACGAGGCCTGCGCGTTGGCGCCGGACATCAGCCACACGACGAGCGTGCCGAGCGCGACGACGATGACGACCGGCACGAAGACGGCCGAGATGCGGTCGGCGAGGCGCTGGACCGGGGCCTTGCCGGTCTGCGCCTGGGTGACGAGGCGTCCGATCTGCGCGAGCGTCGTCTCCTCACCGACCCGGGTGGCGCGCACGAGCAGGCGGCCCGAGGCGTTGACGGTGGCGCCGGTGACGGCGTCCCCCTCTGCGACGTCCACCGGCACGGGCTCGCCGGTGAGCATCGAGGTGTCGACGGCGGAGGAGCCCTCGACGACGACGCCGTCGGTCGCGACCTTCTCACCGGGCCGCACGACGAACAGGTCCCCGACCCGCAGCCGCTCGACCGGCACGCGCTCCTCGGTGCGGCGTCCGGCGTCGTCGACGCGCAGGACGGCGACGTCCCTCGCGCCCATCGACAGCAGCGAGCGCAGCGCGTCGCCGGCCCGCCGTCGGGAGCGGGACTCCGCGTAGCGCCCGAGGAGGAGGAAGGTCGTGACGACCGCCGCGACCTCGAAGTAGAGCTCGGGCATGCCGACCTCGCCGGCCGCACCCTGGGCGGGGAACAGGCTCGGGGTCATCCGCATGCCGATCTCCCCGGCGCCGCCGAGGAGCAGGGCCCACAGGGACCACAGCGTCGCCGCGGTGACACCGAGGGAGACGAGCGTGTCCATCGTCGAGGCGCCGTGTCGCGCGGCCTTGGCGGCCGACCGGTGGAAGGGCCAGGCGCCCCAGGTGACGACGGGCAGCGCGAGAGCCGTGACGACCCACTGCCAGCCGGGGAACTGGAGCGCGGGGAGCATCGACAGCGCGACGACCGGGACGGTGAGCCCCCCGGCGACCCGCAGCCGACGGCGCAGGTCGGCCTGCCGCTGCTCGGCGGGGGAGGAGGTGTCCTCACCCGCGCCGTGCTCGTGGCCGGCCAGGGCGTGCTCGTCCGCGTCGTCGTCGTGCTCGTCGTCGGCGGTGTGCCGACGGGTGACCGACCCCGCGTACCCGGCGCGCTCGACGGCGGCGAGGAGGTCGGCGTCGGCGACCGGCTCCTCGAGGGTGACGTGGGCGGACTCGGTCGCGAGGTTGACCGTGGCGCTCACCCCGGGCAGGGCGTTGAGCTTCTTCTCCACCCGGTTGACGCAGGAGGCGCAGGTCATCCCCTCGACGGCGAGGTCGACCTCGCCGAAC
>NZ_VDFS01000038.1:104664-184642 GCF_006151955.1 Georgenia sp. 311
GACGTGGATGGCGGTGACCGTGTAGCCCGCCTCGTCGACGGCGGCGCGCAGCGCGTCCTGGTCCAGGACGGCGTCGGACACGACGGTGACCTCCGAGGTCCCGCCGTTGCGCAGCAGGACGCTGACCGTGGAGACGTCCTTGACGTCCTCCAGCTCCTTGGTCACCGCGGACACGCAGTGGGAGCAGGTCATGCCCTCGACGTCCAGCACGGTCGTGCGGTCGATGGGCGAGGGGTCGGTGCTCATGGGGTTCTCCTTCAGGGGTGGTGCCGCCCGCGGGTGCGGACGGTCAGGAGCGCACGAGCCGGGCGATCGCCTCGCTCGCCTCGCGGACCTTCTCGGCGCCCTCCTCGTGGGAGGAGCGGGCGGCGTCGACGACGCAGTGGCCGAGGTGCTCCTCGACCAGCCCGATGCCCACGGCCTGCAGGGCCTTGGTCACCGCGGAGATCTGGGTGAGGACGTCGATGCAGTAGACGTCCTCGTCGACCATGCGGGCGATGCCGCGGACCTGGCCCTCGATCCGTCGCAGACGGCGGGCGTAGTCCTCCTTGGTGCCGCTGTACCCGGCCATGCGGGCTCCTTTCGCTCCGGCCCAGGATATACCCCTAGGGGGTATCCCTGCGAGCGGGCCGCGTCACGGGAGCAGCGACGTGCCGTACTTGAGGATGATCGCGACGACGACCAGCCCCAGCCACCCGAGGACGACGACGCCGTCCCAGCCCGCGCGGATGAGCTCCACCGCCCGCTCGTGGGCGCGGGGGCGCAGGTAGAGGTTGTTCTCGCGCAGGTTGTAGTGGAGCAGCGTGGCGAAGACGAGCGTCGTCGAGAGCGTGACGAGCAGGCACCACGGGCACAGCGCCCCGATGTTGAACATCGACTGGTAGAAGAGCCAGTACGCGAAGACGAGGCCGAGGGTGTAGACCACCTGCGCGGCGCACATGAACCAGCGCGGGAAGCGCACCCCTCCGAGGCCGGCGACGGCGATCGTGATGACGACCGGCTCGGCGACGAGTCCGAGGAAGGCGTTGGGGAAGCCGAAGAGGCTCGCCTGCCACGCCGAGCCCACCGCCCCGCAGCTCAGCGTCGCGCTGATGTTGCACGACAGTGCGGCGTTCGGGTTCGCCGCCAGCTCGACGGCGTCGATCGCCAGCACGAAGGAGGCGAGGAGACTGATGCAGGCCGACAGGAGCATCGTGCCGAAGATCCAGCCGTCGGTGTGGCGGAGCTGCCGTAGGCCCGTGCGCGCGGTGGTGGTGGTCACCCGGTAATCGTCCGGGCGATCCGGACGTTTCGCCGCGGACCAAGGTCCCCCACGACACCCCCTCCCCTCCCTCAGCCCTCACCCCTCGCCGAGAGCGGAGTTCCGCACGAGAGCCGAGTTCCGCACGACACCCCTCCCCGCCGAGAGCGGAGTTCCGCACGAGAGCCGAGTTCCGCACGACACCCCCTCCCTCGCCGAGAGCGGAGTTCCGCGCGAGAGCCGAGTTCCACACGACACCCCCTCCCCGCCGAGAGCGGAGTTCCGCACGAGAGCCGAGTTCCACACGACAGCGCAGTTCCTTGCCATGCTCGCGCGGACTGTGCGCAAGTCGGCTCTCGCGCAAAAGTCCGCTGTCGCGCGCAAGTCGGCTCTCGCGCAAAAGTCGGCTGTCGCGCAAAAGTCGGCTGTCGGCGAGGGGGAGGAGCGGGCTGGGGGGGAGCTGGGGGGAGCTGGGGGTAGAGGGGGCGGGTGCTCAGTCGTCGAGGTGGGTGACGAGGGAGGCGGCGAGGCCGGTGTAGGTCGCGGGGGTGAGGGTGAGGAGCCGCTCCTCGACGTCCTTCGGCAGCCCGAGGCCGGCGATGAGCGCGCGCATACCCTCGGCGTCCACGCGCCGGCCGCGGGTGAGCTCCTTGAGCCGCTCGTACGGGTCGGCCATGCCCTCGGCGCCCGCGACGGACGCCGCGCGCATCGCGGACTGCACCGCCTCGCCGAGCACCTCCCACGAGTCGTCGAGGTCGCGCTGCATCGCGTCGGCGTCGACGTCGAGGCCGGCCAGGCCGCGGCGGACGTTGTCGAGGGCGAGCAGCGAGTGCCCGATCGCGACGCCGATGTTGCGCTGCGTCGTGGAGTCGGTGAGGTCGCGCTGGAGGCGGGAGGTGACGAGGGTGGCGCCGAGCGTGTCGAGCAGCGCGGAGGAGATCTCGAGGTTCGCCTCGGCGTTCTCGAACCGGATCGGGTTGACCTTGTGCGGCATCGTCGAGGAGCCGGTCGAGCCCTGCGCGGACAGCCGCTGGCGGAAGTAGCCGAGGGAGATGTAGGTCCAGACGTCGGTGCACAGGTTGTGCAGCACGCGGTTGAACCGGGAGATGTCGGCGTAGAGCTCGGCCTGCCAGTCGTGCGGCTCGATCTGGGTGGTGAGCGGGTTCCAGGTGAGCCCGAGGCCCTCGACGAAGGAGCGCGACACGGCCTGCCAGTCGGTGCCCGGCACGGACACGGCGTGGGCGCCGTACGTCCCGGTCGCGCCGTTCATCTTGCCCATGAACTCGGCGGTCGACACGCGCCGCAGCTGGCGGCGCAGGCGCGCGGCGAGCACGGCCAGCTCCTTGCCGAGCGTCGTCGGCGTCGCGGTCTGGCCGTGGGTGCGCGAGAGCATCGGCACCTCGGCGGTCTGCCGCGCGAGGTCGGCGAGGTCCCCGGCGAGGGCGAGGGCGGCGGGCAGCCACACCTGGCGGACGGCGTCGCGGACGGTCACCGCGTAGGAGAGGTTGTTGACGTCCTCGCTCGTGCAGAAGATGTGGACGATCTCCCCGACGGCGGGCAGCGGGCTGTCGGGCCCGACGGCGTCCGCGGCGGCGGCCAGGCGCCGCTTGAGGAAGTACTCCACGGCCTTGACGTCGTGCCGGGTCTCGCGCTCGATCTCGGCGAGCTCGGCGATCTCCGCCGCGCCGAAGGAGTCGACGACGCCGCGCAGGTAGGCGACGTCGGCGTCGCTCAGCGTCGGGGCGCCGGGCAGGGCGCCCGTCGTCGTGAGGTGGATGAGCCAGGAGACCTCGACGTCGAGCCGGGCGCGGTTGAGCGCCGCCTCGGAGAGGTGGTCGACGAGGGGGGCGACGACGGAGCGGTAGCGGCCGTCGAGCGGTCCGAGCGCGATGGGCGGCTCCAGCTCGGCGAGGGAGACGCGGTGGCGTCCGGGAGCCGCGCCGGCGCCCCCTGCCGTGCTCGCGGAGGACGGGCTGCTCAGGTTCTCGCTCATGGTCCCCCAGTGTCCCAGAGCCGCCGGGCGCGCGGTGCGCCGTCTCGCCGTGCGCCCGGTGCTCAGCCGGCGAGCGCCAGCTCCTCGCGCAGGTGGGCGACGACGCCCTCGCACGCCGGCAGGACCTCCTCGTAGGTCGTGACGAAGTCGGCGTCCTCCCCGAAGTACGGGTCGTCGACCTCGAGGGCGCCGGCCGCGACGGCGGCGGGGTCGAAGCTGCGCAGCAGCCGCACCTTCGCGCGGTCCTCCTCCGTGGGGGCGAGGCGACGCAGGATCTCCTCGTGGCCGCGGTCGAGGGCCAGGACGAGGTCGACCTCGCTGAAGCTGTCGCGGACGAACTGCTGGGCGCGGTGGGCGTCGCCGTCGAGGCCGAAGCGGCGCAGGGTGCTCAGTGCCCGCGGGTCCGCCGGCCCGCCGACGTGCCAGTCGCCGGTGCCGGCCGAGACGACGCGCACCCGGTCGGCCAGCCCCTCCCGCTCGAGGAGGTCGCGCAGGACGACCTCACCGATCGGGGAACGGCAGATGTTCCCGGTGCACACGAAGGAGACGACGAAGGGCGACATGACGGCATTCTCGCCCGCCCTGCAGGCGAAAGCCACCAGCCCTGCGCAACAGGCGCCCGCCGCGTCCCTCCCGTCCCCAGCGGGTCGGGCGACCCGCTCCGCACGACGGCGCGGGCACCTAGCGTCACCGCCACCGAGCCGAGGAGGGCGTGATGAGTGGGTCGAGCTGTACCCCGGTCGTCGTGGACGGGTGGGGAGGTGCCGGGGACGGGTGCGTCGCCGTCGGGACGGCAGGGCAGGTGCTCGGTGAGATCGAGGACGCCGTGCGCGCCGCCTTCCCCGAGGACTGGCAGTCGACCGCGGCCGACGAGTTCCGCGCCCGGCTCACCGACCTGCTCGGCCTCGCCGACGGCCTGCGCGGGCTGCTCGAGACGGCCCAGGAGCGGGCGGCCGCGCTGTCCGCCGCCGTGGCCGTCGCGTGGGGCGAGCAGTGACGGCACGGATCCACGCCCACGACGCCGACGGCGCGGCGGTCGCGCGCGACGGGCGCCTGCGCACCACGGTCCACGTGCGCGGCGGGGTCGGGGCGACCCGGGTGGACCTCGAGGAGCTGCAGGCGATCGACGTCCTGCTCGAGGGCGTCGTCCGGGAAGCCGGCTATCTCGAGTCGGCGCTGGACGCGGCGAGGCGCGCCCTCGCACTGGACGCCGGGTGGGCGCCAGCCGAGGCGGCGAGCGCGGAGTCGGCGGTGGACGAGGCCGTCCACGGCGCCCGCGGGGTGCGCCGGCTGGGGGAGGAGGCCTTCGCGCTCCTCATGTCCGTGCGGTACGCCCGCATCCTCTACGAGGAGGCCGAGCTGGCCGCCCGCACCCAGCTCGCGGCGCCGTCCTGGTGGGGCTTCCTGCGCGTGCTCCTCTCCCCGCAGGCCGCCGTCGGGGCGGTCGCCGACCGGCTCACCCTCGTGGGCCGCATCCCCGGCCTCGAGCCGAGCGGACCGGCCGGCGTGCTCGTCGACGGGCTCGCCGAGCTCGTCAACCTCGCCCACGGCGACGACGACCTGCCGCCCGACGGTCTCGCGCTCGACGTCGCGGTGCGCGAGCTCGGCGAGCAGGGTCAGTACCTGCTGCCGTGGGCGCTGCTGAGCGGGCCCTTCACCTACGACGGGCGGCGCATCGACCCGGACGGGCTCATGGCGGCCCAGCGGCTGCTCGTGCCGGTCGTCCTCACCTTCCACCGCCTCACCGGGCGCGGGCCGGCGCACACGCGCGAGCTCACCATCGCCGTCTCCCCGCCCCGGCTGGTCGCGCCGTCGCGGGACGTGGCGGCCGTCGTCGACAGCCTGCGCACCGTCCACCAGGACCACGGCGCGGAGCCGGGGACGGTCGAGGTCAGGCGCACCGACCACCCCGACGGGCGGCGGACCTGGACCGTCCTGCTGCCGAGCACGCAGGCGATGGTGCCCGGCGGGAGCAACCCGGTGGACAACCTCACCAACGGCGAGACCTACAGCGGGCTGGTGAGCGACGTCGAGATCGCCGCCGCCCGCGCGATGACGCTCGCCGGGATCGCACCGGGGGAGGCGGTGGCCGTCGTCGGCTTCAGCCAGGGCGGCCTGGTGGCGATGCGGCTCGCGGCCGACCCGGTGGTGCGGGCCCGGTTCGACATCCGTGCCGTCGTCACGGCCGGCTCACCGGTGGCGCACCTGCCCACCCCGCACGGGACGGAGGTGCTCCACCTCGAGCACCTCGAGGACCCGTTCATCGGGCTGGACGGCACGACGAACCCCGCGTCCCCCGAGCGCACGACGGTGAGCCGGTCGCTCGCCACCGGGACCACCGGTGAGGTGCGCTTCGAGGTGCCGCCCGGGGAGTCGCACTCGGTCGTCGAGTACGGGCGGACGGCGGCGCTCGCCCTCGCGGCGGGCGAGCCGTCGGTGGTCCATGCCTCGCAGCGGCTCGCCGAGATCACCGGCGGCGCGGGGGCGCGGGTGACGGCGACCGCCTACACGGTGGAGCGTGGATGAGCGGCCGGGCGGCTCAGTCGTTGGCGAGGACGAGGTTGAGCACCCAGCTGATCACCGAGATGATCACGCTCCCGATCAGCGCCCACCAGAAGCCGTCGACGAAGAGGCCGAACTCGGTGGTCCTCGTGAGCCAGCTCGTGAGCAGGAGCATGAGGGCGTTGATGACGAGGCTGAAGAGCCCGAGGGTGAGGATCGTCAGCGGCAGCGCGAACAGGTGCACGATCGGCTTGACGACGAGGTTGACCAGCGTGAAGACGAGTCCGACCACGACGACGACGCCGACCTGCCCCCACCCCGTCCGCTCGCTGAGGGAGATCCCGCTGAGCAGGAGGGAGGCGAGCCAGATGGCGACCGAGTTCACCGCGAGCCGGACGAGGAAGCGCATGCCGACATCGTCCCACGAGGGGTCCGCGCGGGGTGCGATCATGGGCGCATGGCTCCAGCGTTCCGCTTCCGCGCGGAGATCGACTCCCTGCCGGCCTACGTCCCGGGCCAGCGCCCGCCGGCCGGGCGCCCCGCCTACAAGCTCTCCTCCAACGAGAACCCGTTCCCGCCGTCGGCCGCTGTGCTCAGCGCCGTCGCCGACGCGGCCGCGGACCTCAACCGGTACCCGGACATCCACGCCACGGGGCTCGTGGCGGCGATCGCCGCGCACGTCGGGGTGGACGCCGAGCGCGTCGTCGTCGGCAACGGGTCGGTCGCGGTGCTCGAGACGGTCCTCCGAGCCGCGTGCCGTCCCGGTGACGAGGTGGTCCACGCCTGGCGCTCCTTCGAGGCCTACCCCATCGCGATCCAGGTCGCGGGCGCCACCGGCGTGCCGGTGCCGCTGCGGGAGGACGGCGGGCACGACCTCGCCGCGATGGCCGACGCCGTCACCGAGCGCACCCGCGTCGTCCTCGTGTGCAGCCCCAACAACCCCACCGGCACGGTCGTCCACGAGGACGAGATGCGCGAGTTCCTCGCCCGCGTGCCCCGGCAGGTGCTCGTCGTCCTGGACGAGGCGTACGTCGAGTTCGTCCGTGACGACGCCGCGGCCGACGGGCTGGCGCTGGCCCGCGAGTTCAAGAACGTCCTCCTCCTGCGCACCTTCTCCAAGGCCTACGGCCTCGCCGGGCTGCGCGTGGGCTACGCCGTGGCCCGCCCCCGGCTCATCCGGGGGCTGCGCACGGCCTCCACGCCGTTCGGGGTCAACGCCCTGGCCCAGGCGGCGGCGCTCGCGGCGCTGCGCGAGTCCGACGAGGTCGCCGCGCGCTGCGAGCGCATCGTCCAGGAGCGCACCCGGGTGCTGGCCGCGCTGCGCGAGCAGGGGTGGACGGTGCCGGAGTCGCACGGGAACTTCTACTGGCTCGACCTCGGGCGCCGGGCGACGCCCTTCGCCCGGGAGGCCGCCGCGAGCGGCGCGACCGTCCGCGCCTTCGACGGCGAGGGCGTGCGGGTGAGCATCGGCGAGATCGAGGGCAACGACGTCGTCCTCCGCCTCGCCGCGGACTGGGGCCACTTCATCGAGCAGCTCAGCCCGGCGACCCTCTAGCCCCGGCTCGTCGCCCCGCCCCCGCTGCCCGCGGCTCGCCTGCCGGCTCGTCCCACTGCCGCGCCCAGCAACCCTCTGGGACACCCCGTGGCGCCACTCGGACACCCCGTGCAGCACGCGCGGCGGCCGCAAAGGGGCGTCCCGGAGGAGGGGGGTTGTCCGGACCCGCAGGGTCCGGGCCGTGCCCGCACAACGAGGGTGCCGTCGTTCTGTAGGTCTCCTACAAGCGAAACTTACGGTTCCGTAGCCTACGCTGGCGTAGGTTCGGGGCCCGACCCCCCGGGCGCGAGGAGGCAGGACCGATGGAGGTGGTCACCACCATGGACACACTGACACCGCGACCGCAGACGAGCAGCACGGTCGATCCCGACACGCTCGTGCAGCTCCTCGACCCGGAGGGCCGTCGCCTCGACCACAGTCGTTACGACGCCTGGGTCGCCGACCTGGGTCCCGCCGAGCTCCGCGGGCTGTACCGCGACATGGTCCTGGCCCGCCGCTTCGACGCCGAGGCGACCGCGCTCCAGCGCCAGGGCGAGCTCGGCCTGTGGCCGCCGAGCCTGGGCCAGGAGGCCGCCCAGGTGGGCTCCGGCCGCGCGCTGCGCCCCCGGGACTTCGTCTTCCCCTCCTACCGCGAGCACGCGGTCGCGCACACCCGCGGCCTGGACATGCGCCGGCTCCTGCGCGTCTTCCGCGGGGTCGAGCACGGCGGGTGGGACCCGGCCGCGCACAACTTCCACCTCTACACCTTCGTCATCGGTTCCCACACGCTCCACGCGACCGGCTACGCCATGGGCGTCCAGCGCGACGGCGACGTCGGCACCGGCGACCCGGACCGTGACCGCGCCGTCGTCGTCTACTTCGGTGACGGCGCCACCTCCCAGGGCGACGTCCACGAGGCGATGGTCTTCGCCGCCGTGACCAAGGCGCCGGTGGTCTTCGTGTGCCAGAACAACCAGTGGGCCATCTCCGTGCCGACGAGCGGACAGACCACCGTCCCGCTCGCCCGCCGCGGCCCGGGGCTGGGCATCCCCTCGGTGCGGGTGGACGGCAACGACGTCCTCGCGAGCTACGCCGTCACCGCCGAGGCCCTCGAGCGTGCCCGCAGCGGCGGGGGCCCGACCTTCATCGAGGCCTACACCTACCGCATGGGCGCCCACACGACGTCGGACGACCCCACCCGCTACCGAACGAGCGCGGAGGAGGACTACTGGCGCGAGCGTGACCCGATCGCCCGCCTGCGGACCTACCTCACCGCGCAGGGCCACGCGGACGAGGCGTTCCTCGCCGAGGTCGAGGCCGCCGCCGAGGAGCTCGGGGAGTCCACCCGCGAGTACTGCCGCGCCCTCACCCCGCCCCCCGCCGAGACGATGTTCGACCACGTCTACGCCGCCGCGCACCCGCAGGTCGAGGCCGAGCGCGCGTGGTTCACCGAGTACCAGGCGTCCTTCGCGGAGGGGGTCCGGTGACCGCGACGACCGCCACCGCACCCATGCCGCTCGCCAAGGCCGTCAACGCCGGCCTGCGCGCCGCCATGCACCGCGACCCGAAGGTCCTCCTCATGGGTGAGGACATCGGCGCGCTGGGCGGCGTCTTCCGGGTGACCGACGGGCTGCAGAGCGAGTTCGGCCGTGACCGCGTCGTCGACACCCCGCTTGCCGAGTCCGGGATCATCGGCACCGCGATCGGCCTGGCGATGGCCGGGTACCGGCCCGTCTGCGAGATCCAGTTCGACGGGTTCGTCTTCCCCGGCTTCGACCAGATCACCACCCAGCTCGCCAAGCTCGCCTACCGCTCCCAGGGCCGGGTCCGGGTGCCGGTCGTCGTCCGCATCCCCTACGGCGGTGGCATCGGGGCGATCGAGCACCACAGCGAGTCCCCCGAGAGCCTCTTCGCCCACACCCCGGGCCTGCGCGTCGTCTCCCCGGCGACGAGCGCGGACGCCTTCACGATGATCCAGCAGGCGATCGCCTCGCCGGACCCGGTGCTCTTCCTCGAGCCCAAGGCCCGGTACTGGGACCGCAGCGAGGTGGACCTCGAGGCGCCGGTGGACCTCGGCGAGAGCGGCGTGACCACGGGCCTGCACTCCGCGCGCGTCGTGCGCCCCGGCCGCGACGCCACGCTCGTCGGCTACGGCCCCACCGTCAAGACACTCCTCGCCGCGGCCGACGCCGCCGCCCAGGAGGGCCACGAGCTCGAGGTCATCGACCTGCGCTCGGTCTCCCCGCTGGACGTGCCCACCGTCGTGGCGTCGGTGCGCCGCACCGGACGGCTCGTCGTCGCCCACGAGGCGCCGACGTTCCTCGGTCCTGCCGCCGAGGTCGCCGCCCGCGTCACCGAGGAGTGCTTCTACCACCTGCAGGCGCCCGTCCTGCGGGTCGGCGGCTTCCACACCCCCTACCCCGCGTCCGCGCACGAGGAGGAGTACCTCCCCGGTCTCGACCGTGTGCTCGACGCCGTCGACCGCGCACTCGCCTACTAGGAGACCCGTTGCCGAGCTACCAGCAGTTCAAGCTCCCGGACGTCGGGGAGGGCCTCACCGAGGCGGAGATCGCCGAGTGGCGGGTCGCCGTGGGTGACACCGTCACCGTCAACCAGACGATCGTCGAGATCGAGACGGCGAAGTCGCTCGTCGAGCTGCCGGCCCCGTGGGCCGGCGTCGTCACCGAGCTGCTCGCCCAGGAGGGGCAGACCGTGCCGGTCGGGACCCCGATCGTCGTCATCGACGTCGACCCGGGCGGGGCGCCGTCCGACGACTCCGCCGCCCCCGCGGCGGAGACGAGCGGTGACGTCCTCGTCGGCTACGGGACCAAGGAGGCGCCGGCGGCCCGGCGTCGCCGGTTCGCCGCCGACGGCGCGGCGACGGCCGTCGCGACGGCGCCCGCTCCAGCTGCCCCGGCCCCGGCCCGGCCCGCTGCCGACGTGGCGCGCGCCGCGGCCACCGGCGGCAACGGCCGCAGCTCGACCTCGCCCGCCGTCCTGGCCAAGCCGCCGGTCCGCAAGCTCGCCAAGGACCTCGGCGTCGACCTGACGGCGATCGCCGCGACCGGTCCGGGCGGGATCGTCACCCGCGAGGACGTCCTGGAGCACTCCCGGCGCTCGCAGGCCGAGGAGCTCGCCACCTACCCCGGCGACGACCAGCCGTGGCTCGCCGACGGCACGGTGTCGGCCAACGGGCGGCAGACCCGCGTGCCGGTGCGCTCGGTGCGCCGCCGCACCGCCGAGGCGATGGTGAACTCGGCCTTCACCGCCCCGCACGTCACCGTCTTCCACACCGTCGACGTCACCCGCACGATGCGGCTCGTCGCCCGGCTCAAGGAGGACCGCGCGTTCGCCGACGTGCGCGTGACGCCGCTGCTCCTCGCGGCCAAGGCGCTCGTCCTCGCGGTGCGCCGCCACCCGCAGATCAACGCCTCGTGGGACGAGGCCACCCAGGAGATCGTCTACAAGCACTACGTCAACCTCGGGATCGCTGCCGCCACCCCGCGCGGGCTCGTCGTGCCGAACATCAAGGACGCCCATCGCCTCGACCTCCACGAGCTGGCGACGGCGATCGCCGGGCTCACCGCGACCGCCCGGGAGGGCCGCGCCACCCCGCAGGACATGACCGACGGCACGGTGACGATCACCAACGTCGGCGTCTTCGGCATCGACACCGGCACCCCGATCATCAACCCGGGGGAGGCGGCCATCCTCGCCTTCGGCGCGATCCGCAAGCAGCCCTGGGTGCACAAGGACAAGGTCAAGCCGCGGTGGGTCACCCAGCTCGCGCTGTCCTTCGACCACCGGCTCGTCGACGGCGAGCTCGGCGCGCGGGTCCTCTCGGACGTCGCCCGGGTGCTGGAGAACCCCGACATGGGGCTCGTCTGGTCCTGAGGCTCAGACGGGCAGCACGGAGACCGAGGGGCGCGGCGCCCAGCTGAGCAGCACGACCGTCGCGTCGTCCTGGAGCGCCCCGTGCTGGTGGTCGACGATGTCGCGCACGATGAGCCGCAGCGTCTCCGCCGCCGGCCGCTGGTCGGCGCCGTGCTTGCGGACGAGGGCGGCCAGGCGGTCCACGCCGAAGAACTCCCCGTGCTCGTCGCGCGCCTCGGTGACGCCGTCGGTGTAGAGCACCACCTGGTCGCCCGGCTCGAGCTGGATCCGGGAGACGGACGCCTCCCGGCCACCGAGCCCGAACAGCGCCCTGCCCGAGCGGGTGAGGGGGTCGAGTGCGCTGCCGTGGCGCAGCAGCAGCGGGTGGGGGTGCCCGGCGTTGAGGTACTGGAGCTCACCGGTGCTCGTGTCCAGCCGCAGGAGCACGCCGGTGGCGTAGCCCGCCCCGTCCGTGTGCGTGGACAGCACTCGGTCGACGGCGCCCGCGCAGGCCACGAGGTCGTCCCCGCGCCGCCGGTGGTTGCGGTAGGTCGCCAGCACGACCGAGGTGAGCAGGCCCGAGCCGAGGTCGTGACCGGTGCCGTCGAAGATCGCGACGTCGACCGTGGAGCCCTCGACCGCGTAGTCGAAGGCGTCCCCGGCCACCTGCCCGCTGGGCTCGAGGAGGCCGGCGACGGCGACGTCGTGGGCGGCGAAGGTCAGCGGCGGCAGCAGGTTCCACAGCAGCTCGGCCTCGACCGTGCGGTCCCGGGCGCCGCGCGCGCGGCTGAGCGCGTCGCCGTGGGGCGTCATCACCGCGACGAGGTGGCCCACGAGCATCGCCACCCAGCGCAGCACGGTCGCCCGGTCGGCCGCGTCCTCGAAGTCGGGCAGCGGCACCACCCGCAGTGTCCCCACCCGCTCGGAGCCGTCGACGAGCGGCAGCCACGCGGTGCCGTCCACCTCCACCGGGCGCAGGTCGCGGAACGCGGCCGCCTCCGGGCCCTCCACCGGCAGCGGGTCGCCCACCGGGCCGAGCGGCACGAGCGAGCGCTGGTCGAAGGTCACGAGGAACACGGTGAGGTCCCAGCCCTGGAGCCGGCCGGCGAGGGCGACCACGTCGGCCAGCTCGTCCGGCGTCGCGTGGTGGGCGCCCTCGAGGAGGGTCCCGAGGCAGGCGAGGGCCTGCTCGGCCGCAGCGCCGGTGGGTGTCTCCACCGTCGGAGGATACGCCCGGAGGTGGCTCCCGCACCTGCCGGTGATCCCGGTGAGTTCCGGTCGAGTCCCGGTCAGGTCCCGAGCCCGAGCAGGGTGCCCATGCCCATGACCCCGGCGACGATGAGGATGATGCCGATGACGTCGAAGACGATCCCCGAGCGCACCATCTTCGTGATCGGCACCATGCCCGTGCCGTAGACGATGGCGTTCGGCGGCGTCGAGACCGGCAGCATGAAGCCGAAGGAGGCACCGAAGATCGCGGCCACCGCGGGGATCAGCGGGTTGACCCCGGCGGCGTCGGCGAGCGGGATGACGATCGGGACGACGACGCCGACGCTCGCGGTGTTGGACGTCGTCTCGCTGATGATGACGGCGATGATCGTGGCGAGCAGCGTGAGCCCCAGCAGCGACTGGACGCCGAGCATGTCGGACAGGGCCCCGCCCATGGCCTCGGCGAGGCCGGTCGAGCCGAGCAGGCCGCCGAGGGCGATGCCCGAGCCGAAGAGGATGATCGTGCCCCAGTCGATGCGGGCGGCGTCGTTCCACGTGACGGTGAACTTGCGGTGGGTGAAGTCGACCGGGAGGAGGAAGAGCAGGGAGGCGGCGACGATGGCGACGACGCCCTCGTTGAGCCGGCCCGCGACGAGGTCGTAGAACTCGCCCTCACCGCCGGTGAACAGACCGACGACGCCCGGGGTGATCCACAGCGTGACCGCGACGGCGAAGGCGATGAGCGTGTTGCGCCCGCCGGTCCCCATCTTTCCGAGCTTCGCGCGCTCGGTCCGGACGTACTCCTCCACGCCCTCGATCCGCTTGAACTCGGGCCGGTTGAGCATGATGAGGACGATCGACAGGGCGATGAACATGACCGCGACGATCGGGAAGGCGAGCAGCATCCAGGTGAAGAACGGGATGGTCTCGCCGGTCGCCTGCTCGATGAGGCCACGGCCGATGAGGTTGGGCGGGCTGCCGACCGGGGTGAGCAGGCCACCGATCGAGGCGCCGTAGGCGACCATGAGCATGAGCGCGGTGGCGAACCGCAGCCGGCGCGGGTCGATCTCCTTGCCCGTGTTGCGCGCCATGACGCTGGCGAGGAACCCGACGATGCCGGCGGCGATCGGCATCATCATCGCCGCGGTCGCGGTGTTCGAGACGAACGCGCTGAGCAGCGCGGTGATCGCGCCGAACGCGATGATGATGCGGGTCGTCGAGGACCCGACCCCGGGCAGCGCGAGGATGCTGAACGCGAAGCGCCGGTCGAGCCCGTACTTCTGCATGGACTCGGCGATGATGAAGCCGCCGATGAAGACGAACAGCGTCGGGCTGCCGAAGAGGGCGAAGACGTCCGCCCCGCCCGCGACACCCGTGATGACGACGAGCCCGAGGGCGAGCATCGCCGTCACCGGGATCGGGATCGCCTCGCTGATCCAGTAGACGATGACGAACGTGAGGATGCCGGCGAGCTTCTGCGCCGGGTCGTCCAGGCCAGAGGTGAGGAGGTAGACCACCACCCCCGCGATCGGGCCGACGAACAGCCCGACGGTGCGGCGCAGCTTCTCCAGCCGCTGCTCGTGCGGGCTGAGGACCTCCTCCACCTCGTCGAAGGTCCGGTACGTCCCGGTCTTGTTGGTCGGCGCCGCTGCCACCACAGATCTCTCCCGCTCACTCGTCGATTCGCTCATGATGTGCCCCCTCGCACCGTCGGAACGCACGCACAGTAGCGCGGTGCGTCCGACGGCGCAGCGAATCGCCGGGCAGTCGTCTAGCCGAGAGTTTCCGGCAGTGTCTGGGCCTCCTGTCCCAGGACGTGCTCGGCGAGGAACGCGAGGTTGACCTGGTACCAGACCTTGGCGTTCTGCGGCGTGAGGATCCAGTGGTTCTCGTCGGGGAAGTAGAGGAAGCGGTGCGGGCTCGTGCCGTCCTCGCCCGCGGGCAGCCCTGAGCGGGAGTTCAGCTCGTACCAGAGCCGCAGGCCCTCCCCGATCGGCACCCGGTAGTCCTTGTCCCCGTGGATGACGAGCATCGGGGTGCGGATCTGCTCGACGTGCAGGTGCGGGGAGTTGGCCAGCGCCATCTCCGGGGACATCTCCCGGCCCCAGTACCAGGCGGCGTCGGTGGTCGGGCCGAAGGCGTCCAGCGCCCACAGGCTCGCGTGCGTGACGACGGCGCGGAAGCGGTCGGTGTGCCCGGCCACCCAGTTGGCCATGTAGCCGCCGAAGGACCCGCCCATGGCGGCGGTGCGCTCGGCGTCGACGTCGGGGCGCTGCTCGACGGCGTCGGTGATGGCCATGAGGTCGGTGAACGGCGCGGCGCCCCAGGCGCCCCAGCCGCGCTGGACGAAGTCCTGCCCGTAGCCGGTGGACAGCGCCGGGTCGGGCAGGAGGACGGCGTACCCGCGGGCGACCATGAGCCACGGGTTCCACCGCCAGGACCACGCGTTCCACGAGCTCAACGGCCCGCCGTGGATCCACAGGAGCAGCGGTGCCGGGGACTCCGGGCCGGCGCCGTCGGGCAGGGCGAGCCAGGCGCGCACCCGCACGCCGTCCTCGGTGGTCGTCTCGACCTCGGTGAGCGTGCCGGGCAGCGCGGGCCGCTCCGCCGGGCCGCGCAGCACGGTGACCTCGGCCTCGCCCTCGCCGGTGAGGTCGATGCGCACGACCTCGGCCGGGTAGCCGTAGGAGGAGCGCAGCGCGTACGCCGCCGTCCCGTTCGGGGCGACGACGACGCCGTCGAGCGCACCCTCGTCGGTGAGCCGGGTGACGGCCGCGGTGTCGAGCGCGACGCGGAAGAGGCGTGAGCGGCCGTCGTCGTCGGCGACGACGAGCAGCCCCGAGCCGTCGGGCAGCCAGCGGATGTCGGCCGGCCAGCGGTCCCAGGCGCGCGTGTCCAGGCGAGGCTCCCCGCTCACGGCGTCGACGACCTCGAGCCACCGGCGCGGTGCGCGCTCGGCGGTGCTGCGCGACTGGCGGACGAAGGCGACGAGCGTGCCGTCGGGGCTGATGCGCGGGGTGTCGGTCTCGCTGGCGGTGTCGTCGACGAGGACGGTGGTGGCGCCGTCGGCGACCTCGACGCGGCGCAGCTGCGCGCGCAGGGAGCCGCGCTCCTCGGGCACGTTCCACGTCGTCACGAGGAAGGTGCCGTCCGCGGCGAGGTCGGCGTGCGTCTCGGTGAGCGCGGGGCCGGCGTGCGGGGTGAGGTCGCGAAGGGCGTGGGTGCCGCGCGGCGCGCGGGTCTCCTCACCCTCGGGGCGCTCGTCGCCGGCCGGCTCGGCGGCGTAGAGGCGGGGGCGGTCCGGGCCGAGGTCGTGGTCCCAGTAGCGCACGGGGTAGCCCGTGTGGAGGATCGCGCTCACCTTCTGCTCGCTGCGCGCCGTGCGCAGCCGGTGGTCCTCGTCGACGTCGCTCGCCGCGAGGAGGGCCGAGGCGGTCACCGTGACGACGTCGGCGCGGGCCGCGGCGCGCACCGCGGACACCCCGCCCGGGTGGGCGGCGAACAGGCACGCCTCACCGCCGGCGGCGGGCAGCGACCAGACGGCGGGCTTCGCGTCGTCGCCGCGCTTGGCGACGAACAGGAGGTCGCCACCGGCCGTGAAGGTCGGCTGGGACTCACTGGTCGACCCGTGGGTGAGTCGCCGCGCGGGGCGCTCGCCGGCCGGGTCCACCTCCCACAGCGCCGACCGGAAGGCGGTGCGGTCCTCGTCCAGCGTGCTTACGCCGACGACGAGCCGCGACCCGTCCGGGGACATGGCGAGGCCGCCGAGGCGGGGCAGGTCGAGGTAGTCGTCGAGGTCGTGGAACGGGGTGGTGGTGGTCACCTCCCTGTCCTACCACGCAGGTCCGTCAGAAGACCGCGTACACCGCGAGGCAGCAGAGGAAACCGGCCACCGACTGCAGCGACTGCTGGACCGTCCACGTCTTGAGGGTCGTCTTGACGTCCATGCCCATGAGCCGCCCGACGAGCCAGAACCCCGAGTCGTTGACGTGGCTGGCGAACACCGAGCCGGCCGCCGTCGCGAGGACGATGGCGACGACCTGCAGCGCGCTGAAGTCGCCGGCCTCGACGGCGGGTCCCATGAGGCCCGCGGCGGTGACGAGGGCGACCGTCGCCGAGCCCTGCGCGACGCGCAGGACGACCGCGGTGAGGTAGGCGGCGAGGATGATCGGCACGCCGAGGTCGCCGAGCACCCCGGCGAGGGCGTCACCGATCCCCGACAGCCGCAGGATCCCGCCGAACATGCCGCCCGCACCGGTGATGAGGATGACGGAGGCGACCGGGCCGAGGGAGGAGTCGACGATCTTCTCCAGGGCGGTGCCCCTCACCCCGCGCCGCCGGCCGAGCACGACGAGCGCGACGAGTACGGAGATGAGCAGGGCGACCGGCGCGCTGCCGAGGGAGACGAGGACCTGCACCCACGTCTCCCTCTCGTCGACGACGCCGGCGGTGCTGAGGAAGTCGAGCCCGGTGTTGAGGAAGATGAGCACGAGCGGGAGCAGCAGGATGAGGATGACCGTGGCCACGCTCGGCGGGTCGACCGTCTCGTCGTCGTCGGTGCTGCCGAACAGGGCGGGCACCGGCAGGACGAAGCGGTGGCCGACGAACAGCCCCCACCGGTAGCCGGTGAGGTACCAGACCGGCAGCGCGATGAGGACGCCGACGACGAGGACGAGGCCGATGTTCGCGTCGTAGAGCTCCGAGGCCGCCACCGGTCCGGGGTGCGGCGGGACGAACACGTGCATGACGGAGAACGCCGTGGCGGCGGGGAAGCCGTAGAGCAGCACGTTGTTCCCCAGCCGACGTGCCACCGCGAAGATGACCGGCAGCATGACGACGAGCCCGGCGTCGAAGAAGATCGGGAAGCCGAAGGCGAGGGAGGCCAGGCCGAGCCCGAGCGGTGCCCGCCGCTCCCCGAAGAGGGAGACCATCCTCTCCGCGAGCACCCGGGCCCCGCCGCTGTGCTCGACGAGCTTTCCGAGCATCGCCCCGAGCGCGATGAGCAGCGCCACCTGGCCGAGGGTCCCGCCGAAGCTCGAGACGAGCGCCGGGACGATCTGCGACGCCGGCAGCCCGGTGGCGAACGCCGTGAGCAGCGAGACGAGGACGAGGGTGAGGAAGGCGTGCATCTTGAGCCAGATGACGAGCACGAGGATGAGGGCCACCGCCCCCGCCGCGATGAGGAGGAGCGGCCCCGCTCCCAGCGTCTGGTCCCAGCCCTCGAGGTCAGGCATCGTCGTCCCCCCGTCCGTATCGCGGCGCCGCCCGCCGCGAGTGGCCCGGACACTACCCAGCAGGGTCGGCAGGCGCATCCGGGCCGGAATCGCCGGGTACCCCCTCGCTGTGGGCGGTCCGCGCGGCTAGCGTTGGTGTCGTGGCGGTCGCCGACGGCGTCCCGGAGGGGGAGGACCTCCTCGCCGCAGCCCAGGGCTCGGTCGAGGTGGAGCTGGCCCGCGCGCTGTCCGCGGCGCAGCGGCAGATCCACTGGCTGCGCGAGGAGCGCGCCCGGCTGCGCGCCGAGCTGCTCGGCGAGCCGGAGGAGCCCTGGGACGAGTCGACGCGGATGCTCGGTGACGTCGTGGAGCAGGTCGTGCCGGAGGCGGCGCGGCGCCTCGCGCTGCGTGAGGCCGCCGGCACCGACACGTGGGAGCGGCTGACCGAGAGCGTGCGCGAGCTGTACCTCACCCGGGCGCAGGCGGCCGTCGAGGCCGTCGTGCCCGTCTTCGAGGCGGCGGTGGCCGCCATCCCGGGGTTGGGGGAGGTGCGGCGCGCGCAGCTGCGCCTCGGACTGCCTCCCGAGGGTGACCTCGCCGAGCTGCTCGACCACGTCCGCGCGGAGGGCCGCGCCCGCGCCCTGCAGGAGGTCTCGGCCGACCTGAGCGCACGGCTGAGTGACACCGAGGTCACGAGCAGGGCGGTGCAGGCGGTCGAGCTCGTCATGGTCGAGGGCGAGCACATGGCCGGCGAGCACCCGTCGCCGGTGGCGGTCGAGGTGGCCGAGTGGTTCACCCGCCGCCTGCAGCAGGCGCTCGCGGCGTCCGACGTCACGCTCGGGGACGCCCTGGAGGCCGAGCGGGAGCAGGTGCTCCTCGCCGTCGCCGCCGAGCTCGGCCTGACGGGAATGGACGCCCTCGCCTGGTACACCGACATGAGCCACCGGCTCGACGCCGCCGACGACGCCGACGAGGAGTGACGCCGGGCGCGGATGCGGGGACCTGCGCCCTGCGGTACGAACGTCCCATGCCTACCGACGCGCCCGGTGCCGTGCTCCTCGACATCGACGGGACTCTCGCCGACTCCAACTACGTCCACACCTTCGCGTGGACGCGCGCGTTCCGGGAGGTGGGCCACCCGGTGGACGCCTGGCGCATCCACCGACGCATCGGGATGGGCGGCAGCCTGCTGCTCGCCGAGCTGCTCGGTGACCGCCTCGAGGAGCTCGGGGAGCGGGCGGAGGAGCTGCACACGCGCTACTACGCGGAGGCGGCCGACGAGCTCCACCGGTTCGACGGGGTCCCCGAGCTCGTCCGCGCGCTCAAGGAACGCGGCGTGCGCGTCGTGCTCGCGACCTCCGCCGCCCCGGAGGAGCTGGAGATCCTCGAGAGGGTGCTCGGCATCGTCGACGACGTCGACGCCGTCACCTCCGCAGGCGACGTCGAGGAGGCCAAGCCCGACCCCGACATCGTGAGGACGGCGCTGGACGCCGTCGACGTCCCGGCCGACCGCGCCGTCTTCGTCGGGGACACCGTGTGGGACGTCGAGGCCGCCGCCCGCGCCGGGGTGCCGTGCGTCGGCGTGCTCACCGGAGGAATCAGCGAGGCCGAGCTCACCGGCGCCGGCGCCGTCGCCGTCTACGACTCGGTCGCCGACCTCCTCGTGGACCTCGACGCCTCGCCCCTGCGCCACGCCTGGGAGGGGTGAGCGGACGGGACCCGCGGTCGAGAGGACCGCGGGTCCCTTCCGTCAGCCGGCCGTCGTGCGGCGGATGCCGAGCGTCTGGCTCCCGTCGCCGTCCCAGTCACCGACGTGCACCTCGTCCCCCGTCCTGCCGAAGGTGACGACGGTCGCTGCCGCCCCCGCCCGCAGCGAGTTGCTCACGTGGAACGTGCGGTCCCGTTGGACCGCGACGGTGTCGGTGCCGTTGCCGTCCCAGTCGCCGGTGAGGGCGATGTCCCCGGGGCGTCCGAAGGTGAAGGACACGGAGGCCGCGCCGCCGCTGAGGGAGTTCTTCACGTGGAAGTCGGCCCCGCGTCGCACGGCGAGGGTGTCAGTGCCGTTGCCGTCCCAGTCCCCGACGAGCACCGTGTCGGACGGCCGGCCGTAGGTGAGGACGACGTCGGCGTTCCCGCCGCGCAGGGAGTTCTTCACGTAGTAGGTGGCCCCCCGCCGGACGGCGAAGGTGTCCGTGCCGTCGCCGTCCCAGTCCCCCACGAGGACTGCGTCACCCGGACGCCCGTAGGAGAGGACCGCCTCGGCACCGGTGGGGTCCGGGACGTGGAAGGTGCTGCCCCGGCGCACGGCGACGGACTCGCTCCCGTCCCCGTCCCAGTCGCCGATGAGCACCTCGTCGGTGCGCTGCCCGTAGGGGAGGGTGGTGTGGGTCGTGCCGCGCCAGTCGTTGCTCAGGTGGAACGTCGCCGTGGGCCGCGGACCCGCCGGCGGGGGCGTGGTGCCCGGCTCGTCCGGCAGCGCGGGGAAGTCGGCCGGTGCCGTGCGGTGCTGCGTGCCCTGCTCGTAGGCGTAGGCCATCTCGAAGAGCACGGCTTCCGACCAGGGGCGGCCGAGGAGGTCGATGCCGACCGGGATGCCCGCGGTCGTGAAGCCAGCGGGGACCGCCAGCGCCGGGAAGCCGGTGACCGGGGCGAGGTTGCGGTTGCTGCCCTGACGCAGTCCCGCGGTCGCGTCCGGGTTGGTGAGCTGGTCGGCGGGGATGACCGGTGCCTCGTGGTCGAACGTCGCGTGGGCGATGGCGTCGAGCTCGTGCTCGTCCATCACGGCGAGGACCGCCTGGCGGAGCTCCTCGCGCATCTGCTCGCCCTCGAGGTACTCGGGGTCCTCGGTGGTCCGTCCGAGCAGGCTGCGCAGGCTCGCCTGCCGGGTCGGCGTCACGAGCGGCGAGGTCGCGATCTCCTCGAAGGTGGCGACGGGCGGGTCGGAGATGTCGGCGAGGTCGGCCAGGTAGGCGTTGGTCGCGGCCTCCGTCTCGGCGCCTCCGGCGGAGTAGGCCGCGAGGAGCTCGCGAAGCCGGGGGATCTCGACCTCGATCACCTCGGCGCCGAGCGCCTCCATGTCGGCGTACGCGGCGTCGACGACGGCCTGCACCCGGGCGTAGTCGGGGGCGGTGGTGTCGGTGTCGGCCGACATGGGCTCGCGGACCACGCCCACGCGCTTGCCCTCGAGGTCGTCGGCGTCCAGGCCGGCGGCGTAGTCGTCCACGTGCCCCTCGGCCTCGGCGGTGAGCGGGTCGTTCGGGTCCGGCCCGGCGATGACGCTCGTGACGATCGCGGCGTCCTCGACCGTGCGGGTGAGGGGGCCGAGGGTGTCGTAGGTCGGGTTGGCGGGCATCATCCCGTACCGGCTGATGAGCGGGGTCGTCGGACGCAGTCCGACGGCGTTGTTCCACGCCGCCGGACCGCGCGTCGAGCCACCGGTGTCCTCGGCGATCCCGACGGCACCGTAGTTGGCGGCCACTGCCGCGCCGGTCCCGCACGAGGAGCTGCTCGCGGCGCGGGAGAGGTCGTAGGGGTTGCGGCACACGCCGAAGGCAGAGCCGGCCCAGCCGCTGGCGAACTCGCCCATGTTGGTCTTGGCGAGGATGACGGCGCCTGCCTCGCGCAGGCGGGTCACCACGGTGGCGTCCCGGCCCGTCTCGAAGCCGGCGAAGATCGCCGAGCCGTACGTCGTCGGCATGTCCGCGGTCTCCACCTGGTCCTTGACGAGGACCGGGACGCAGTGGAGCGGCCCCGTGAGGCCGGTCCGCGCGTACTCGGCGTCGAGCTCCGCGGCCGCTGCCATGGCCTGGGTGCTGACGACCTGCACGGCGTTCGTCGTCTCGGCGTCGTAGGTCTCGATCCGGTCGACGTAGGCCGCGACGAGGTCGGTGCAGGACACGTCGCCTCCGGCCAGAGCCTGGTGGATGGAGGAGATGGTCGCCTCCACGACCAGGCTGTCGGCGGTGCCGTCGTCCGCGGCCGCGCTCGCGGGTGCGGTGACGAGCGTCAGCGCCATGGACGGGACGAGCGCCGCGAGAGCGATGCGGCGTGTGGCGGTTCTGCGGTGGTGCATATGCCTGCCTCCTGCAGTGAGGAACTGTCGTGGGAGTCGGACGCTACGGAGGTGGCGTTACGGAAACGTGACCTCGTCGTTACGAACTCCGCCTCGGCGCGCCGGTCCACAGTCGGACGCCCTGCACCCCGGTCCCCAGGGGCGGGGGTCCGTGCCGACGCCGCGACGGGCGAGGGTGCACGGTCATCGCATGGCGACCGTCCCGTTCCACGAGCAGGTGGGCCTCGTCCTGCGCGCGACCCGCCGCGAGCTGGGGATGAGCCAGCGGGCGTTCGCGGAGGCGGCCGGCGTCCCGAAGTCCACGCTCGCCCGGGTCGAACGGTCCGCGCTGGGGTGCTCTCTCGAGCTGGTGCTCGACCTGCTCGGGAGGACCGGTCACTCGCTGGGCGTCGTCGGGGCCGACGGTGAGCTCGTCACCCGGTGGACCCCGACGGACCTACGGGCCCGTGACCGCTCCGACCGTCGCTTCCCGGCACACAGGGAGGTCAGGGAGGTGCCGAGGATGGCGAACGAGCCGCTGTGGTGGGTGCTGCACGAGTTCCTGGGCACCGGACGCTGCGGACCTCAGCCGCGGTGGACGGCCGAGGGGTTCGCGATCCCGCCGGGGACGCGGTTCGGCCGGGAGCCTCGGCCCCGTGAGCCCGGCGAGGGGCTGCGCTGGCCCTACTGATCCCTGCTCGTCGCCGCCCACCCCCGCTCCGCCCACGCCCGCTGCGGGCCTGTGCTCCGCTGCGGCGGCGCCGACGGCGGGTGCTGAGGGCGGGACACGTCAGGTTGCCCCGTGTGGTGGGGCAGTCTGACCGGCCGAGGGGGCGGTGGTGTGTTCGCTGCACGTCAGGTTGCCCCGTGTGGTGGGGCAGTCTGACGTGTGCGGACGACGTACCTCCTCCCCGGTCCGCGGCCGACGTGGTCGGACAGGGGCGCGGCCGCGCCGACGCTCGAGCGACATGTCCGCGGGCGGCCCGGCCCGTACGGTTGGCCCATGCGTCGCGTCGCCACGGTGGTCCTCGTCGTCCTCGTCGTCCTCGGGGCGGCCTTCGTCGCCGTCGACCGGTTCGCCGTCGCGCAGGCCGAGAACCGGGTGCTCGCCGAGGCACGCGAGTGGGCCGAGCTCGCCCCCGGGACGGAGGTCGAGATCGACGGCTTCCCGTTCCTCACCCAGGTGCTGGCCGGCCGGCTCTCCGAGATCCGCGGCAGGGCGCCGAGCCTCGTCGCCGACGGGCTCGAGCTGCAGGACGTCCGTGTCGCGGCGCGCGGGGTCACGCCCCGGGAGCCCTACCGGGCCGAGACCGTCGAGATCAACGCGGACATCCCGGTGTCGACATTGCGCGACGCCTTCGGCCAGGGCGGGCTGCCCGGCCTGCCGCTGCAGGTGGAGGTCGCGGACGGGCTCCTCCAGGTCGGGATCGACGCCGGCGGGCTCGAGCTCGACGCGCGCGTGGAGCCGGTCATCGTCGACGGCGCCGTCGGGCTGCGTCTGGAGGACATCTCGGTGGGGACGGCGGACGTGCCGCAGGAGGTCATCGACCTCCTCGAGGGCGCGCTCCGGGACGTGCGGCTCGAGATTCCCGGGCTCTCCGACGGTCTCGAGCCGACCCGCCTCGCGGTCGGCCGGGACGGGCTCGAGCTGCGGCTCGAGGGCAGGGACGTCGAGCTCGGCAGCTGGATCGGCTAGTCGCGCGGCTCCTCGCGCGACCCCCACGGGTCGAGCAGACCGGCGAGGGCGATGAGCGCCGCGCCGGTCGCGATGCGCAGCGCGTTCTGGGTGGGCTCGGCCAGCCCGTCGACCCAGGCCGCACGGTCGAGCGCGACGAAGGCGCCGACGGTGAAGGTGACGGCAGTCGTCCACCACCCCGCCCGCAGCGCACGCTGCGTGAGGGGCGCGCCGCCCCCGCGTGCCGTGGGCCGGTTGAGGGTCGCGGTCTTCTGCTCGTCCATACCTCCATGCTGGCCGGGACCGGCCGCGCGCGAATCAGCCGCGGGGCTGCTCGTCCGGCCCGTCACGTCGGCCCGCAGGGGGACGGGGGTCAGACCCAGGTCGTAGACGCGCGTCGGAAGTCGGCTCCCGCGCGGAAGTCGGCTCTCGCGCGGAAGTCGGCTGTCGGCGAAGGGAGGGGGTGAGCGGGTCAGCGGTCGTGGTCGGCGAGCTGGGCGAGGCGGGCGTTGTAGGCGGTGAGGGCGGCGTCGTCGTCCCGGTCCGCCTGGCGGTCCTGGCGACGCGCGGTGCGGTCCTCGTCGCGCGACCACGCGATGGCGACGGCGACGGCGAGCACGAGCGTGGGCAGCTCCCCGATCCCCCAGGCGAGCGCGCCGCCGAGCTCCTGGTCGGCCAGCGCGTCCACGCCCCACGGCAGCCCGAGGCGGCCGAAGTGGTCGGCGGCGAAGAGCGTCGTCGCCTGCATGACCGAGACGCCGAAGAACGCGTGGAACGCCATCGTCGCGAAGAGCAGGAGCAGCCGCATCGGGTAGGACGGGCGGCTCGGTCCGGGGTCGATGCCGATGAGCGCGTTGGCGAACAGGTACCCCGCGAGGGTGAAGTGGACGACCATGAGCACGTGCCCGATGTGCAGGTCCATGTCGAGCGCGAAGGCGAACAGCGGGGAGTAGTAGAAGACGATCATCGAGCCCGCGAAGTTGATCGCCGCGACCACCGGCCGGGCCAGGAACTGCGCCCACCGGGAGTGGACGAGCGCGAGCAGCCACTCCCGCGGCCCGCGCGAGCCGTCGGTCCGCGCCGGGAGCGCCCGCAGGGCCAGCGTCACCGGCGCGCCGAGCACGAAGAGGATCGGCACGACCATGGCGAGCAGCATGTGCTGGAGCATGTGGGCGCTGAACAGGACGAGCCCGTAGACGGCCGGCCCGCCGGAGGTCACCCAGGCGAAGAGCACCACGCCGGCGACCCAGGAGACGGTCCGCAGCGCCGGCCAGTCGTCCCCGCGCCGGCGCAGCCGCCGCGCCCACGTGAGGTAGACGGCGACCGCGGCGGCGGCGGCGACGGCGAAGAGGATGTCCACCCGCCACTCGCTCAGCCAGGCGGCGAAGGACGGCGTCGGCGGCGCCGGGTACCCGGTGACCGCCTCGACCGGGCTGGGCCGCGTGGTCGGCTCCTGCGGCACTGGCGGCGGGCTGGCCGCCAGGGCGACCGAGACGCCGATGACGGCGGCCATGAGGAGAACCTCGACGGCCGCCACCCGCCAGAACAGGCCCGGCCGCTGCGCCACCTGCGGCACCGTGCGCCGACGGTGCAGCCAGCCGACGACGCCGAGCACGAGGAACGCGCCGGTCTTGACGAGGACGAGCTGCCCGTAGGGCGTGCCGAGGCCCGCCAGCGAGCCCACCCGGACGATCCCGTTGGCCAGGCCGGAGATCCCCACGAGCGCGAAGCTCCACCCGGCGAGGGCGGAGTAGCGCCGCACCGCGGCGTCCCGGTCGATCCCCAGGCGCCGCCCGACGAGGCAGAGCACCCCCAGGCCCCCCGCCCACAGCGACATCGAGCCGATGTGCAGCCACATCGACGACACGGCGAGCCCGTGGTCCGCGGCCCCGGCGGCGTGCCCGGTGAGCGCGATCGGGACGAGCGCGACGAGCGCGAGCACCGAGGCGAGGGCCGCGCCCGTGGGCGTCACGACGGCGACGCACACGGTGGCGAGCACCGCGGTGAGCACGGTCGCCACCAGGTAGTGGCGCCCCACGGGGATCTGGGTGACGAAGTGGGCGAGCTCGGGCCCGAAGCTCGGCTCGGTGAGCCCGCGACCGGAGGTGCGGGCGTAGGTGAGGACGATGCGCACGACTCCCGCGAGCGTCCAGAGCACCGCGGCGACGGCGGCGACCCGGGCCGAGAGCAGCCACGCAGTCCCGTCGACGGCGGTGTGCCGGGAGGCCGCCCGGCGGGCAGCCGCACCGCCGGCGCCCGGGCGGGCCGGGGCGGGCAGGACGAGCGCGCACAGCGCGAGGGCGCCGATCGTCGCCGCCGCGGCGGCGTCGGCGAGCACGGTGGTCGCGGGCACGCCCCAGCGCACGAGCGCCCCCGGGTCGAGCACGCCGCTGGGGGCGACGGCGCCGGAGAACAGCAGCCCGAGGACGAGCGCGGCCCCCGCGGCGACCGCCGCCAGCGGCAGACCGAGCGTGGGCCGGGGTGGGGCGGTGGGGGGCGTGGGGCTCACGCGTCCAGGGTAGATCCGCCCGGCGCGGCCCCACACAACCCCCGGGCCGCCCCCAGGCGTGGATGGCATACTCGCGCAGGTACACGGCGCAGGCCGGGCCGGCCGCGGCCGGCTTCGAGGACAAGGGGAACGATGACCACACCGACCGGCACGGGCCTCGCGCCCAGCGCGGCGACCATCGACCAGACCGACCTGCGACGCTCCGCCGAGCTGCTCGGGCGCGTCAACGACATCTTCGGCCAGCGGGTCATCGGCCAGGAGGCGCTGCGCGTCGCCCTCGTCTCCACGCTGCTCGCCGGCGGGCACATCCTCCTGGAGTCGGTGCCGGGCCTGGCCAAGACGACGGCGGCACAGACGCTCGCGTCGTCGGTCTCGGGCTCCTTCCACCGGATCCAGTGCACCCCCGACCTCATGCCGAACGACATCGTCGGCACGCAGATCTTCAACTACGGCACCGGGACGTTCACCACCCAGCTCGGCCCCGTCCACGCCAACCTCGTGCTCCTCGACGAGATCAACCGGTCCAGCGCCAAGACGCAGTCGGCGATGCTCGAGGCGATGCAGGAGAAGCAGACCTCGATCGGCGGGGAGGTCTACCCGCTCCCCAAGCCGTTCATGGTGCTCGCGACGCAGAACCCCATCGAGGAGGAGGGCACCTACGTGCTGCCCGAGGCCCAGATGGACCGGTTCCTCGTCAAGGAGGTGCTCACCTACCCGACGCCGACCGAGGAGATCCGCATCCTCGACGGCATCAGCTCCGGCTCCTTCGACGCCCCGCTGCGCAGCGAGCCGATCACCCTGGAGGACGTCATGTTCCTCCAGCGGCTGGCCTCCCAGGTGTACGTCGACGCGTCGATCAAGCAGTACGTCGTCGCCGTCGTCAACACCACCCGCGGCGGTGGACCGCGGCCCCTGCCGAAGTTCTCCCAGCACGTGCGCGTCGGCGCCAGCCCGCGCGGTGCGATCGCGCTCATGCGCATCGCCCAGGCGCACGCGCTGCAGCAGGGGCGCACCTACGTCGTGCCCGACGACGTCAAGGCGCTGAGCCACAGCGTCCTGCGCCACCGGCTCGTGCGCACCTACGACGCCCTGGCGAACAACGTCGCGCCCGAGGCCCTCATCGACGCCGTCTTCGCCGCGGTCCCCGCCCCGTAAATGTCGAGCGCGTCGCGGCTGGCGAAGATCCGAGCGCGCCTGGACCTGCCCACGGTCCGGCGCGCCTCGGGCCTGCTCGACGGCCAGCACCGCTCGATCTTCACCGGGCACGGGCAGGACTTCGACGACATGGTCGAGTACCACCCGGGCGACGACGTCAAGGACATCGACTGGAAGGCCTCGGCGCGCACGGGCCACCCGGTCATCCGCCGCTTCGTCCACGAGTCGAACCTCGCGATGGTCCTCGCGGTCGACACCGGCCGCTCGATGGCGGCCACCGCCCCGAGCGGGGAGCGCAAGTCGGAGATCGCGCTGTTCGCCGCCGACGTCGTCGCCTACCTCGCCCGCGCCCGCGGCGACCTCGTCGGGCTCGTCGCCGGCGACTCGCGTCGCATCACCCAGGTCCCGGCGCGCGGCGGGACCGGCCACATGGAGATGCTCCTGCGGATCCTCGAGCGCGACCTCACCCGGGAGGCGCCGTCCTCGGACCTGTCCCGCGTCCTGGACCGGATCCTCACCTCGGCCACCCGGCGCACGCTCGTCGTGCTCATCACCGACGAGGCCCGTCCGGCCCTCACCGACGAGGAGGCGCTGCGCCGGCTGCGCACCCGCCACGACATCATGGTGATCTCGGTGGCCGACGCCGTGCCCACCACCCCGGGCCTGGGCCCCGTCGCGGACGTCGAGGGAGGGCTCGTCCTGCCCCCCTTCCTCCAGCGCGACCGCCGCCTGCACGCGGCCGCGACCACGGCCGTGGCCAACCGCAAGAAGCGGGTGCGCGACATGCTGCGCCGCCGCGGGATCGAGCACGTCGTCGCCTCGAGCTCCGACGACGTCGTCGACGCCCTCCTCGACCTGTTCCGGAGGCAGCGACGTGTCCGGGCTTGAGGACCTGCTGCCCCCCGAGGCCTACTCGGCGTGGGTGCCCGTGCTGGGCGGCGTGCTCCTGCTCGCCGTCGCCGGCTGGTACGCCTTCGTCCTGCTCTCCACCCGCCGCGCGCGGCCCACCGAGGCGGGCTCCGTGTCGCCCGACGGGCGGGCGCGCTTCGCCGCGGACGTCGACGCCGCCCTGGAGTCCTACCGGCGGGGTGAGGAGGACCTGCGCGGGCTGCACCTCGAGCTCGCCCGGATCATGCGCGAGTTCGCCTCCGAGCGGATCGGGCGGGACGTGCGGTCGTGGACGGCGGGGGACATCGCCGGCTACGACCCCACCGCCCGGCTCGGTGACCTCCTGCGCCTGTGGGAGGAGCCGTCCTTCGCGCGGCGCAGCGACGCCGAGGCCGTGACGGCCGCCGAGCGCGCCCGGGAGGTGATCCGCCAGTGGTGATGCTCATGACGTGGCTCATCCCGGTGGTCCTCGGGCTCGTCCTCGCCGCCGCGGTGCTCGGCTGGTTCATGCCGCGCGAGGGCCGCCCGGCCCGGCAGGTGCGCTGGCTGGCCAACACCGGCTACCTGCGCCGCCTGCCCACCTACCGCAGGCGGATGCGCCTGTACCAGGTGGCCCTCGGCGGGCTCGGCGTCTTCACGCTCGTCGCCTCCCTCGGCACCGCCCTGCTCCTGGCCCGGCCCGCCGACCGCGACGTGCGCGCCGAGGTCATGGCCACCCGCGACATCGTCCTGTGCCTCGACGTGTCCGGCTCGATGATCGAGTTCGACAGCGAGATCGTGCGGACCTTCTCCCAGATGGTCGAGTCCTTCGACGGCGAGCGGATCGCCCTGTCGGTGTGGAACTCCACGTCCCGCTCGGTCTTCCCGCTCACCGACGACTACGCCCTCGTCACCGAGGAGCTCGACGCCGCCGCCGAGGCGCTGGACTTCGACCTCGACGCCCTGTTCCACTCCCCGGAGGCCCTCGAGCAGCTCGAGGAGTTCGTCGCGGGGACGATGTCCCACGACCCGGACTCCTCCTCGCTCGTCGGTGACGGGCTCGCCACGTGCGCCTTCGCCTTCGACGCGTCGGACACCGAGCGGTCCCGCTCGATCATCCTCGTCACCGACAACCAGGTGCTCGGCGCGCCGATCTACGGCCTGCAGGAGGCCGCGGACCTCGCCGCCGAGCGCGACATCCGCCTCTACGGCCTGTTCGCCTCCTCCGACGAGTCCTACTCCCGCGAGAACGAGCAGGCCTTCCGCGAGGCGGTCACCGGCCACGGCGGGCTGTTCTACCAGGCCGACGACCCGGCCGCGGTCGACGCGATCGTCGCCGACATCGACTCCCAGCAGGCCGTCGAGCTCGACGCCGCCCCCGAGGTCGTCATCACCGACCGCCCCGAGACGGTGCTGTGGCTGGCCGTCGCCGGGGTCGCCGGGCTGGTGCTCGCGGCATGGAGGCTGCGCTCATGATCCTGCGTCTCGTGTGGCCCGCGTGGGCCGTCGCCGTCGTCATCCTCCCGCTCCTGACCGTGTGCGTCCTCGCCGCCGTGCGCGCGCGCCGCAGCGGCGACGGCTCGTTCCCCTCCTGGCTGCGCCGCGGCGGGATGGTCCTCGCCCTCCTCGTCGTCGCGCTCGGCCCGGCGGTCCCGAGCACGACGACGACGGTCGCGACGAACGTCGAGGTCTTCTTCGTCGTCGACCGCACCGGCTCGATGGCCGCGGAGGACTACGCGGGCGGGCAGCCCCGCCTGGACGGGGTGCGGCACGACGTCGAGGCGATCGTCGAGGCGATGCCCGGCGCGCGGTACTCGGTCATCACCTTCGACTCCCAGGCCGCCCGCCAGCTCCCGCTCACCACCGACGCGCGCGCCGTGCGCACGTGGGCCGACACCCTCGTCCAGGAGATCACCGCCTACTCGGCGGGCTCGGCGGTCGACCGGCCGCTGCCGACCCTCACGGCGGCGCTCGAGGGCGCCGCGGAGCGCAACCCGGAGAACGTGCGCGTCGTGTTCCTCCTGTCCGACGGCGAGAACACGAGCGGCGACGGCAGCGAGGAGGGCGAGCCGCAGTCCTTCGCCGACCTCGCCCCGCTCGTCGACGGTGGCGCGGTCCTCGGGTACGGCACCGCGCAGGGCGGGCAGATGCGCGTCTACGACGGGACCGACGAGACCGGCGCGGGCACCGACGCCGAGTGGATCCTCGACGAGACCCAGCCCGGGTCCCCGCCCGCCGTCTCACGCATCGACGAGACGCAGCTGCGGCGGGTCGCCGAGCAGCTCGGGCTCGACTACGTCCACCGCAACCAGCCCTCCGACGTCGGCGGGCTCGTCGCCGGGATCGACGCGGAGACCATCGCCGCGGACGGCCGGCGCGACGTGTCGGTCTACGAGGACGTCTACTGGCCCGCCGCGGCGGTGCTCGCCGTGCTCCTGGCGTGGGAGGCGTGGCACCAGGCGCGCCACTTCCCGCGGCCCGGCGCCCCCGTGCGGCGTGAGAGGAGCGCGGCATGAGCCGGACCCGCGAGCGCCCAGCGCTGCCGCCGCACCTGCGCCTGCGCCGTCGCCTCCTCGCGTGGTCGGCGCCCGTCGTCCTCGCCTTCCTCGTCGTCGGCTCGCTGCTCCTCGGGACGTGGGCCGGCAACCTCCTCGGCACCCGGGACTACGACGCGCTGCGCTTCCCCGAGGCCGCGGACCAGTACGAGGCGCAGCAGCGCTGGACCGGCTTCGCCGAGCAGTGGAAGGCCTGGTTCAACCGGGGGACCGCGCTGTACCGGGCCGAGGAGCACTTCCTCGCCGTGGAGGACCTGCGGGTGGCCCTCGAGCGCGTCCCGGAGGCGGGGCCGCTGCCCGGCGGTCCCGAGGGCAGCAAGGCGCCGGAGTCCCCCGAGTGCCGTGTGCGCACCAACCTCTCGCTGGCGATCGAGGCGCTGGGCGACGTCGCGGCGACCGGCGACGGCGACCCGGGCATCGCCGAGGCCTACTACGCCGAGGCGCAGGAGGTCATCGCCCCGTGCACGACCTCCCCGCAGAACGAGCAGACCTCCGAGCGTCAGCAGGACAAGGAGGACCAGGCCCGCGAGGACCGCCAGAACCCGCAGGACCAGCCCACCGAGGAGCCGAGCGGGGAGCCCACCGACGAGCCGTCCGAGGAGCCGAGCGAGGAGCCGACGTCGGGTGAGGAGCCCAGCGCGGAGCCGACCCCCGAGCCCACCCAGGACCCCCGTCAGGAGGAGCTCGAGGAGCGCAACCGCGACGCCGAGCGCGAGCGCCAGGAGGAGCAGGAGCGCGGCGGCGGCGGCTTCGGCGGCGGACAGAACTGGTAGCCCGTCCGCCTGCGCCGGCCGGCCGCAGGCCACACAATGAGGTGGTGCCGGGTTCCAGGGAGACACGCGACGTCGTCGTCGTGGGCTCGGGACCCAACGGCCTGGCGGCCGCGGTGACGATGGCGCGGGCCGGACTGGGCGTCCTGCTCCTCGAGGCCGAGACGACCGTCGGCGGCGGTGCCCGCACCCTGGACCTCGGGCTCGGCGAGGGCCTCGTCCACGACGTGTGCTCCGCCGTCCACCCGCTCGCCACCGCGAGCCCGTTCCTCTCCGCGTTCGACCTGCCCGCCCGCAGCGTCGAGCTCGTCGCCCCCGAGCTGTCCTACGCCCACCCGCTCGACGGTGCCCGCGCCGGGCTCGCGTGGCGCGACCTCGAGCGCACCGTCGCGGGCCTGGGCGCCGACGGCGGGGCGTGGCGGCGCACCTTCGGCCCGCTCGTGCGGGACGCGGAGGCGGTCGTCGGCGCCACGCTCGGGGACATGCGCAGCATCCCGTCCCAGCTGCGCTCGCCGCAGGGGATGCGCGGCGCCGTCGCCTTCGGCCTGCGCACGCTCGTCGAGGGGACGGCGCTGTGGAGCCTGCCCTTCGCCGGGGAGGTGGCGCCCGCGATGCTCGCCGGGGTGGCCGGCCACGCGATCGCCCCGCTGCCCGCGCTCGCCCCGGCCGGGGTGGCGCTCATGCTCGGCACGCTCGCCCACACGACCGGGTGGCGGATCCCGGTCGGCGGCTCGCAGGCCATCGCCGACGCGCTCGTCGCCGACCTGCGTGCCCACGGCGGGGAGGTCCGCACCGGGGTGCGGGTGCGCAGCTGGCGTGAGCTGCCCCGCGCCCGCAGCTACCTCCTCGACACCTCGACGGCGGTGGCCGCGGAGATCTGGGGCGAGCGGCTGCCCCCGGCGGTCGCCCGCCGGCTCACCCGCGCCCCGCGGGGCGGGGCGGCGGCCAAGGTCGACTTCGTGCTCGACGGGCCGGTCCCGTGGGCGGTGCCCGACGTCGGGCGCGCGTTCACCGTCCACGTCGGCGGCACCCGCGCGGAGGTGGCGGCCGCCGAGGCGGACGTCGCCCGCGGCGTCCTGCCCGAGCGTCCGGTCGTCCTGCTCTCCGACCCCTCGGTGGCCGACCCGGGCCGCGCCCGCGACGGGCGGCGCCCGCTGTGGACCTACGCCCACGTGCCCGCCGGGTCCACCGTCGACCCCACCGAGCACGTCATCCGCCAGATCGAGCGCTTCGCGCCCGGCTTCCGCGACGTCGTCGTGCGCAGCCGCGGCATCCCGGCCGCGCGGATGGTCGAGCACAACCTCAACCTCGTCGACGGCGACATCGCCGGCGGGGCGGTGACGATGGGGCGTGTGCTGCGCGGTCCGACCGGCCGCTGGGACCCCTACGGCCTCGGCGTCCCCGGCGTCTACCTGTGCTCCTCCTCGACGCCGCCCGCCCCGGGCGTGCACGGGATGAACGGCTTCCACGCCGCCCGGCGTGCCCTGCGGCAGCGGTTCGGGCTGCCCGTGCCCTCCCTGTCGCCCTGACCGACCGGCTCCCGGGCCGGTGTGACCCCCGCCGCGGGCTTGTCGGTAGTGTGCTCCCGGTGCCGAGCGGAGGAGAGGTCCGGATGAGTGCGGTCGTGCGTCTGCGCGGCGTGCCCGTGGGGGAGGGGCGCGCCAAGGTCGCGGCCTCCCTGAGCTCCCCGCGCGCTGCGGACCTGCTCGCCGAGGCCGGGCGCGTGCTGGCCGCCGGCGTCGACGTCGCCGAGTGGCGGGCGGACCACGCCCTGGCCGCGGGCACCCCGGTCACCGGGCTGCCGGCCGCGCTGCGCGAGCGCCTGGGCGACACCCCGCTCCTGCTCACCGTGCGCAGCGCGCACGAGGGTGGCGCAGCCACGCTCGACGACGCCGCCTACGCCGCCGCCGTCACCTCCCTCCTCGAGCCGGGCGGCGGGGACGCCGTGGACCTCGAGGCCGCCCGGCACGCGGTGCTGCCCGACCTGCTCGCCCGTGCCCGCGAGGCCGGCCTGCCGGTCCTCGTCTCGGCGCACGACGTGCACGCCACCCCCTCAGCCGCCGAGATCACGGACCTGCTCGCCGCGATGGCCGCGGCAGGAGCCGACGTCGTCAAGCTCGCCGTCACCGCCCGCGGCCCGCGCGACGTCCTCGCCCTGCTCGAGGGGACGCTCGCGGCGCGCGAGACGCTCGACGTCCCGGTGGTCACCATGGCCATGGGCCCGGCCGGCCTGGTGAGCCGGCTGTGCGGGGAGGTCTTCGGCTCGGCGCTGACCTTCGGTGCCGTTGACCGGCCCTCCGCGCCGGGCCAGATCGACGCCCGGGCGCTGCGCGAGGTCGTCGACCTCGTCCACGAGCACGGGGGAGGCGGGCGATGACGTTCACCGTCTACCAGGCGACGAACCCGGCCACGCCCCCGGAGACGCTCGCCCGCATGGCCGCCGACCGGCCCGACCTGCGCCAGTTCGTCGCGGCCAACCCGGCCACCCCGCCGGGCGTCGTCGAGTGGCTCGGCACGCTGGGGGACCACGCGGTGGACGCCGCGCTCGCTCGTCGCCGGCCCGCCGGCTACCCGCCGCCCTCGGGGCCCCCGAGCGGGTCGGTCCCTAGCTCCCCGCGCCCCCTCTCCCCGCAGACCGGGCCGTGGGCGTCCGGCGGGTCCCCCGCACCGGGCGCGCCTCCCGCCGGTCGTCCCGTCGCGAACTCCTACGCCCCACCGGGCGCCAACCCCTACGCCCCACCGGCCGGCCCTGGCGCGCCCGGCCCGGGCGGGTACGGCGGCACCCCGGCACCCTCCGGCCACACGGCACCGTCCGGCTACGGCGCCCCGTCCGGCTACGGTGCGCCGTCCGGCTACGGTGCGCCGTCCGGCTACGGGCCCGTCTCCGGCTCCCCGCTCGACGCCTACGGCTACCAGCTGCCCGAGCCGCGCGGCCGACGCGTGGGCCTCGTCGTGGCGATCGTGGCCGCCGCCGTCCTGCTCGTCGGGGCGCTCGTCTTCGCCGCGTCCTCGATCTTCGGTGCGGTCGGCGATGACAGCACCTACGGCGACGACCCCTACCTCGACCGGCTGTGGGACGCGTGCGAGGCCGGGGACGGCCAGGCGTGCGACGACCTCTACCTCGAGTCGCCCCTCGGCTCGGGCTACGAGGAGTTCGGTGACACGTGCGGACACCGGTTCGACGAGCAGTCCGTGTGGTGCGCCGAGGTCATGTGACCCGTGCCCACCCCGGCGGGCTCAGCGCGCCAGGCCCACGGCGGCGACGACCGGCCCGTCGGCCGGCAGCCACCTCAGCCCGGCGGCGCCCGGGGCGTCGACCCACAGCACGTCGTCGTGGTCGAGGAGGGGCCGCGGCTCCCCGTCGGTGAGGGCCAGCCACACCCGCAGCCGCAGCCGGTCGTTGATCGGCCAGTCGCCCGCGAGCGGACCGGGGAGCGGCGGGCCGAGGGTGAGGCCGACGCCGAGCTCCTCGCGGATCTCCCGGTGCAGCGCCGCCGCGGGGTCCTCGCCCGGCTCGACCTTCCCGCCGGGCAGCTCCCACATCCCGGCGAGGTCGCTCGGGGCGGAGCGGCGCGCCGCCAGCAGCCGGCGCGGCGCGACGAGGTCGTCGACGACGGCCGCCGCGACGACCAGCCTGGGCGCTGTCTCCACGGCCGAAGGCTACCCGTGGCGTGACCCGCGCCGCGGCGACGGGCACGATGGCGGGGTGGACCTCCTCGACGTGTGGACGGCGGTGGCCGACCGGACGCGCCCCGGCCCCGCGCTCGCGACGCTCGGGCTGCCTGCCGCCGCGGTGTGGGCGGCGCTCGCGGCCGGGCTGCTCGTCGTCGCCCTCCCGCCGCTGTGGCGGGCGCTGCGCGTCGTCGTCACCGTGGTGCACGAGCTCGGGCACGCGGTCGTCGGCGTGCTCGTCGGTCGCTCGTTCACCGGGCTGGTCCTGCGACCGGACATGTCCGGGCACGCGGTGACGGTGGGCCGTTCCCGCGGGCCGGGCAGGGTGGCGACGACGTGGGCGGGCTACCCGGCCCCGGCGCTCGTCGGCGCCGGTGCCGTCCTCGCCGGGACCTCCGGGTGGGCTCCGCCGGTCCTCCTCGTCACGGCCGGCGTCCTGCTCGTCGGGCTGCTCCGCTCCCGCTCGGCCTACACGGTCCTCGTCATGCTCGCCGCCCTCGGGGCGACCGGCTGGCTGTGGTGGTCCGGCGACGGCGAGGCCCAGGGGCTGGCCCTCCTCGCCGTCGGTGTCATGCTGGTGCTCGGGGCGTGGCGCCACCTCGGCGCCGTCACCCGGGAGCCGGGCAGCGGGTCGGACCCCGCCGTGCTCGCCCGGATCACCCCGCTGCCCCGCGCGGTGTGGACCGTGTCCTTCGTCCTCGCGCTGGCGGGCGCGACCTGGGTGGTGGCCGACCGGCTGTGGACGCTCGTGGGACGTTGACAGCCGCGCTCCCGGGCGGGACACTTGAAGACTCAACTATGAGACATGAGGACGCACCATGAGCGACGACGAGCCGCGCTGGCTCACCCCGGTCGAACGGACCACCTGGCTGAGCATCAGCGAGCTGTTCATGACGCTCCCGGGCGCCCTCGACACGCGGCTGCAGCAGCACGCCGGCATCACGTTCTACGAGTACATGGTCCTCGCGATGCTCTCCGAGCAGGAGGACCGCACGCTCCAGCTCAGCGAGCTCGCCGAGCTCACCTCCGGCTCGCTGTCCCGTCTGTCCCACGTCCTCACCCGCCTCGAGCGGCACGGCTGGGTGGTGCGCGAGCGCTCCCCGCACAACGCCCGGGCGCGGATCGCCCGGCTCACCCCCGAGGGTCTGGCCAAGGTCGTCGCGACGGCGCCGGCGCACGTCGACGACGTCCGTGAGCTCGTCTTCGACGCGCTCGGCGAGCAGGACGTGCCCGCGCTCGCGGCGATCCTCGCCCCGGTGCTCGAGCGGCTGCAGCCCGGCGGGCGGCCGGCGCGTCCGGGCCGCGGCGTCGGGGTCTGACTCAGACGGCCGCGCCGCCGATCTGCGGGCGCCACATCTCCGGCCGGCGGCCGAGGCGCAGGGCGTCGGCAGCGGAGCGGACCTGGTCGATCTCGGTCGGGCTCAGCGACTGCGCGAGCGTGTCGAGCAGCCGGATGCGGATGGCCTCGGACTGCCCGAGGACGGCCTGGCCCTTGGGCGTGAGGTGGACGAGCGTGGGCTCGGCCGCGGAGTTCGGCTCGGCCGGGTGGTGGTGGCGGCCGAGGAGCGCCTTGCGGACCAGGCCGTCGACGGTCGCGGCGGCAGCGGCGTCGGCCTGCCCCGTGTAGCGGGCGATCGCCCGGTAGTGGTCCACGCCCTCGGCGACGGCGGTGAGCGCCTGCAGCTCCCCGAGGCGCAGGCCGGTGAGCTCCTCGACCGCGCCGATCATGAGGTGGCGGGTCTGGTCGAGCTGGGTGGTGCCCGCCCCGAGGTCGAGGATCGTGGCCAGGCCGGTGCCGGGGGTCGTCGCGCGCAGCACCCGCCGGATCTCGGTGACAGGGGCGCGGAGGTCGTCATCGCCGCCGCCGACGACGACGGACATTGGCGGGGGTTCTGCCTGAGTACTCACAGTTGGACAACGGTACGTGAGGCTGCGAGGTTCCACCCGTCGGGCGCGTGCCGCGTCGCTCACCGTGCCGGAGTTTTACGAACCGGGCACGGCGATGGCTATACTCGGACTCCGGCAGCGCCTGCGGCACTGCCACGCGGGTGTAGTTCAATGGTAGAACTTCAGCTTCCCAAGCTGACGGCGCGGGTTCGATTCCCGTCACCCGCTCCACCGGCTCGGCCCCTCCGGGGTCGGGCCGTTCGTGTTCGTGAGGCACAATCTTTGCGTGCTTCTCTCCGACCGTGACATCCGGGCCCAGATCGACGCCGGGCGGGTCCAGCTCGACCCGTACGACCCCGCGATGATCCAGCCCTCGAGCATCGACGTGCGCCTCGACCGCTGGTTCCGGCTCTTCGACAACCACCGCTACGCCGTCATCGACCCGGCGCAGGACCAGTCCGAGCTCACCCGCCTCATCGAGGTCGCGCCCGACGAGCCGTTCGTGCTCCACCCGGGCGAGTTCGCCCTCGGCGCCACCTACGAGCTCGTCACGCTCCCCGACGACGTCGCGGCCCGGCTCGAGGGCAAGTCCTCCCTCGGCCGTCTCGGCCTGCTCACCCACTCGACCGCCGGCTTCATCGACCCCGGGTTCACCGGCCACGTCACCCTCGAGCTGTCGAACACCGCGACCCTGCCGATCACGCTGTGGCCGGGGATGAAGATCGGCCAGCTGTGCTTCTTCCAGCTCTCCAGCCCGGCCGAGCACCCGTACGGCACCGGGGTGCGCGGCTCGCGCTACCAGGGCCAGCGCGGCCCGACCGCCTCCCGCTCCCACCTCAACTTCAGCCGTACCCCACTCCGGTGAGCGACCTCCCCCTCCTCGACCGCGGCCTGGCCGCTCCCCGACACCTGCTCGTGCTCTCCGCCGAGGTGTCCCCGGAGGAGGTGGAGGCGCTGGCGGTCTCGCACTTCGACGACGCCGGCTGGGTGGCGCCGAGCTCGCTGCGGCTCACCGGTGACGCCCTGCTCACCGGGCCGTGGGAGGTGGACGACACCGTGCGCGCCGCGCTCGACCTGCCCTCCTGGGCCGCCTCGGCGATGCTCCTGCGCTGCCCGGTCCAGCGCGGCGGCGCCGTGCCGCCCGAGCTGCGGGGCCTGGGCGGGCTGCTCGACGCGTTCCCCGAGGGGGAGCCGGTCGGGCTGGAGCGGCGCGTCCTGGACCATCTCCTCGCCCAGGCGCGACGGCTCGCCGGCGCGCTGCGGGTCGCGGGCACCGGCACCGTCCTCGTGCCCGACCCCGCCTCCGCCGTCGACCTCACCGTCCACACGACGGTGTGGCTCGAGCCGGACGCGTGCCTCAAGGTCCTCGCCCCGGTGCTGCCCGGGATCACGACCGACGAGGAGGTCGACCCGCCCGCGCACGTGCCGTCGCTCGACGCCGGCGTCGCCCCGCAGCGGGCGGCGGCGGTCGCCGAGCTGGACGAGGGCGAACGGGCCTGGCTGCACGCCGAGGCCGACGCGCTCGACGAGGCTGTCCTCTCCCAGCCGCAGGTCCTCGACGGCTACGCCTGCGCGGCCCCGGCGCCGGGCGGGCTGCTCGAGGTCGGTGTCGCGGGCAGCGAGCACACCCCGCTCGTCCTGCGCGGCGAGCCGTGGGCCCGCGGCGGGGTCATCACCTACGAGGTGCGCTGGCGGCCGGACGACCCGGCCACCGCGCTCGGTCCTCGCCCGCCCCTCGCGCTGCGCCGGCAGCGGGAGCAGGCCGCCCGGCTCGTCGAGCGCGTGACCCTCGCCCTCCACGCGGCCGTGGGCGGCGCGATCGTCGACGACGACGGCTTCCTCGTCGCCCCCGAGACGCTCGGCTGACACGGATCGCACGACCCCGGGCCCTCCTGCCGCAGCGGCAGGAGGGCCCGCGGTGCGTCGGGTGTCAGTGCTCGTCGCGGACCTCGTGGGCAGAGTCCTGGGCCTGCGAGCGGACCTCACCGGCCTTCTCCTGGGCCTGGGTGCGCACGTCCTGTGCGGCCTCCTGGGCGTGGGAGCCGACGTCCTGCGCTGCCCCGGTGCCCTCCTCGCGCACGCGCTGGACCCCTTCCGTAGCGGTGTCCTTCACGTCCTGGACGGCCTGCTGGGCGGGCTCCCTGAGCCTCTCGGCGCTCTCCCGCGCGACCGTCCTGACCTCCTCGGTCGCCTGGCCGACGGCGTCGCTCGACCTCGCCTGCTCGACGAGCTCACGCTCCTTGCGGGAGGAGGGGATGAGCCCGGCGAGCAGCAGACCGGCGCCGAAGGCGACGAGGCCGGCGGCCAGCGGGTTGCCCTCGGCCCTCTCCTTCGTCCGTGCCGGGGCGCCGGTGGCCATGCCGGCGACGTGGCCGGCCTGGTCGCGCACCGAGCCGGCGGTGTCGGACGCCGCGCCGAAGATCCGGTCCTTGGCGTCGGTCACGGCGCCGCGCACCTTCTCCTTCTGGCGCTCGGCGATGTTGGTCGGGCTCACCTTGTCGGTGAGCGCGTCGACGTTCTGGCTGAGGTCGCTGCGGGTGCCCTCGATGTCCTGACGGATCTGGTCCGGGTCGTTGGTGGCCATCAGTGGTCCTGTCCTCTCACTGCGTCCGGGATCTTCTTCACGGTCTGCGAGGTAAGGGGGAGCCCCTCGACCTCCTTCATCTCCTTGCGGCCCGTGAGCGCGAGCACGGCCGCGACGACTGCCCAGATCGCCGCGACGATGAGCGCGGACCAGCCCAGGGCCGGCACCGTGTCCTCGTCGGCGATCAGCGTCCCCAGCGCCCACCACAGGGCCAGGGAGAGGAAGAGCAGGGTGAAGTACCCCGCCAGGCCGGCACCGCCGAACATGCCGGCGCCCTTGCTCGCCTTCGAGACCGACTGCGTCAGCTCCGCCTTGGCGAGATCCATCTCCTGGCGGACGAGGGTGGAGAAGTCCTGCGTGATGTTGCTGACCAGCTCCCCGATGCTCGTGTCGGAGGAGGGCAGCGGCTCGGAGGTCGGGACCTCCGGGACGGTGACCGCCGGGACGGCGGCCCCCAGGTGGCCAGGCGGGACGGTCCCAGGGGGAGGCGCCGCGCCGCCGGGGGGCGGGGGACCGGGTGGCGTGGTCATCGCAGCCCACCCTGCTCGTCCGTGCCGTAGGTGAGGCCGGGCGGACGGGCGTCCGGAGTCGTCCCGGTCGGGGTCGCGGTCCCGTAGCCGACGGGGCTGCCGGTCGGCGGGAGACTGGTGGTGGTGGCGGTGGGCGAGGTGTCGTACCCGCCGGCCGGCTCGTCGTCCCCGGTGTCCTTGAGACTGCGGGCGATCCGCCCGACAGCCAGCCCCAGCCCACCGGCGATGAGCACGAAGGTCCCGGGGCTGCGGCGGGCGTAGCTGCGCACCTCCGCGAGCACCGCGGACGGCTCACGGCCCTCGAGCCACCGGCCGGCGTCGCCGGTCGTCTCGGCCGCCCAGCGGGCGAGGTGGGTCGCCATGCCCGGCTCCTCGGCGCCCTCGGCCAGCTGGCCCATCTCGGCGGAGAAGGCGCGCAGGCCCTGCGCCAGCCGCTCCTGCTGGGTGCCGGCCTGGGTGGACAGCTCGGTCTGTCCCTCGTGCAGCAGGGTCTGTGCCTGCCTCCTGGCCTCGCCGACCGCGCGCTGCGCCTCCTCCTTGGCCGTGCCGGCCACCTGGGTGGCCTGGTCCTTGGCGTTGCCGGCCACCTGGGCGGCCTGGTCCTTGGCGTTGCCGGCCACCTGGGCGGCCTCGTCCTTGGCGCTGCCGGCGACCTTCGAGGCCTCCTCCTTGGCGGCCTCCTTCGTGCCCCCGCCGGAGTGCCTCCCGGACTCGACGGGCGTGGTCGACACGGGGGACGGGGCCCCGGCGGGCGGCGGTGGCGTCACCGGTGGCGTCGCCGGCGGACCGACCGGCGGCCGCGCCGGGGCTGGTGGGCCCTGCCCGAGTGTCGAGGGGTCTGTGGGTGGGCGACGGAATTCCTCGGTCATGGTTCAGTCCTCCCGGTGCTGATCCGGCCACGGCTCGACGCCGAGGCTCGCGCCCAGAGTGCTCCCGATCGGACCGTCCCGCCTCTCGGGACAGCCGGTCCGGGTGAATGACATCCGCGAGATTCCGCCTCGAAGTGCGGTCGGGCGAGTCAGTGCGACCCGTGCCGGACGCGGTCGGGGGACCTCGGGACAGCGGGACGTGCGGACGCCCTGTCGGGAAACGTCGGTGTGTCGTTGTTAGACTGCGGGTGTCCCCGTCATGCTGCCGCGTTCGGCGTGCGGGCGTGATGTCCGGCGTGGCCGTTTCGCCGCCCAGGGCCTGTCTTGACCGTTGACAACACTGGAGCGGCCTGTGCTGCAGCTGCTGATCCTCCACCTCGTGGTGGCTGTGGTCGCGCCTGCATGCATGAAGCTGTGGGGGCGCCGGTTCTTCCTCGCCCTCGCGCTCGTCCCCGCCTCGGCGGCGGTGTGGGCCGGGATGCAGACCCAGGAGGTCCTCGCCGGGAACCACCCCGCGGTCTCCGTGGCGTGGGTGCCCACGCTCGACCTCAGCCTCACCTTCCGGCTCGACACCCTGTCGTGGCTCATGGTCCTGCTCGTCGGCGGGATCGGTGCGCTCGTCCTCGTCTACTGCGCGGCCTACTTCTCGGCCACGGCCAAGGGCCTGGGCCGCTTCGCGGGCGTCTTCGTCGCCTTCGCCGGCTCGATGCTCGGGCTCGTGACGACGGACAACACCCTGCTGCTCTACGTGTTCTGGGAGCTGACGACGATCACGTCGTTCCTGCTCATCGGCCACTACCACGACCGGCAGAGCTCGCGGCGCGCCGCGGTGCAGGCCCTCGTCGTCACGACCTTCGGCGGCCTGGGCATGCTCGCCGGCTTCATCGCCCTCGGTGAGGTCGAGGGCGGCAGCTACTCCCTGCGTGAGCTCGTCGCGAACCCCCCGACCGGCGGGATCGTCCCGGTCGCGGTGGCCCTCGTCCTGCTCGGCGCGGTGACGAAGTCGGCGCTCATCCCCTTCCACTTCTGGCTCCCCTCGGCCATGGCCGCGCCGACCCCGGTCAGCGCGTACCTCCACGCCGCGGCGATGGTCAAGGCCGGCGTCTACCTCGTCGCCCGGCTCGCGCCCGGCTTCGCCGACGTCCCGCTGTGGCGGTGGACGCTGCTCCTCCTGGGCGCCGGCACGCTCCTGCTCGGCGGCTACCGGTCCCTGCGGCAGCACGACCTCAAGCTGCTCCTCGCCTTCGGCACCGTGAGCCAGCTCGGGTTCATCATCCTGCTCGTCGGGTTCGGGACCAACGCCGCGGCCCTCGCCGGGCTCGCGCTGCTCGGCGCCCACGCGCTGTTCAAGGCCTGCCTGTTCCTCGTCGTCGGCACGATCGACTGGTCGGTCGGCACCCGTGACCTGCGTGAGCTCACCGGGATGGCTCGGCGCATGCCGCTGACGGCGCTGAGCGCGGCGATCGCCACCGCCTCGATGGTGGGCCTGCCGGTCACGGCCGGCTACCTCGCCAAGGAGGCGGCGCTCGAGTCGATGCTCCACGGGGACGGCTTCGGCAAGGCGGCGCTCGTGGCGATCGTGCTCGGCTCGATGCTCACCTTCGCCTACGGGGTGCGGTTCATGTGGGGCGCGTTCGCCTCCAAGCCCGGGGTCGAGCCCCCGACGGCCCAGCGCGCCTCGCGGGTCATCACCACGCCGGCGGCCGTCCTCGCCGCCGCCACCGTCGCCGTCGGCTTCCTGCCCGGCAGCCTCGAGCACGTCCTCGCGCCCTACGCCGACACCTACCCCGGCGAGCCTGGGCACCTCACGCTGTGGGCCGGTCCCGGTCCCGCGCTCTACCTCACCCTGCTCGTCGTGGCCGTCGGCACGCTGATGTTCCTCGCGCGCCGGCCCATCGAGCGGGCCCAGGACTCGCTGTGGGACTTCGGCGGCGCGGCTGCCGCCTACCGCAAGATCGTCCTCGGCACCGAGCGCCTCGCGGCCGACGTCACGGCCGTGACCCAGCGTGGTTCGCTGCCGGCCTACCTCTCGACGATCCTCGTGACGACCGTCGGCCTCGTCGGCGGCGGCGCGATCGGCTTCGCCACCCTCCCCGCCGACGTCCGGCTGTGGGACAGCGGGGTCCAGGCCGCCGTCGTCGTCGTCATCTGCGTCGCCGCCTTCCTCACCGCGCGCGCCCGCCGCCGCCTCAAGGCGGTGCTCCTGGTCGGCGTCACCGGCTACGGCGTCGCGCTCATCTACGAGCTCCAGGGCGCCCCGGACCTCGCGCTCACCCAGGTGCTCGTCGAGACGATCACGCTCGTCGTGTTCATCCTCGTCCTGCGCCGCCTGCCCGCGTACTTCTCCAACCGCCCCCTCGTCGCCTCGCGGTGGCTGCGGGCCGCGATCGGCGCGGTCAGCGGCATCACCGTCGCCGGGCTGGCGATGGTCGCCGCCGGGTCGCGCGTCCACGCGCCGGTGTCGGTGGACTTCGCCGAGGAGGCCTACGAGTACGGCTACGGGCGCAACGTCGTCAACGTCACGCTCGTCGACATCCGCGCGTGGGACACGATGGGCGAGATCTCGGTGCTGCTCGCCGCGGCCACCGGCGTCGCCTCGCTCATCTTCCTGCGCGCCCGCGCCTCGAAGATCGACCGCGCCACCAAGCTCAGCGCCGACCAGCAGGCCAAGGTGTGGCGCACGCCCGCCCCCGAGCGCAACGCGCAGCTCTACCAGCGGCTCGCCGCGCAGGCCCAGGAGCCCGAGGGCGACCGCGGCCGGCAGTGGCTGAGCGCGATCCCCACGCTCGCGCCCCAGCGCCGCTCGGTGATCTTCGAGGTCGGCACGCGCCTCATCTTCCACACGATGGTGCTGTTCTCCATCTACCTGCTCCTCGCCGGCCACAACCAGCCCGGTGGCGGGTTCGCCGGCGGCCTCATCGCGGGCATCGCGCTCACCGTGCGCTACCTCGCCGGCGGTCGCTACGAGCTCGGTGAGGCGCTGCCCGTCCAGGCCGGCTGGCTGCTCGGCTCGGGCCTCTTCCTCTCCGCCGGCGCCGGCGCGATCCCGCTGTTCTTCGGCGGCGACGTGCTGCAGTCCGTGCTCGTCCAGGCCGACCTCGGGATCATGGGCGAGCTCAAGCTCGTCTCGACGATCTTCTTCGACGTGGGGGTCTACCTCGTCGTCGTCGGGCTCGTCCTCGACATCCTGCGCACCCTCGGCGCCGAGATCGACCGGCAGGGCGAGCGGGAGGGCGACGCCGCTCCCGACGTGCCGTTCGACTCCCCGGAGGTCACGTCCGACGACGTCGCCCCCGAGGCGGCCCCTGCCGGCCGCACCGGCGCGACCCGACCCACCGACGGAGGTGCCCGGTGATCGACACCTCTCCGAGCCTCGCGCTCGTCCTGCTCGTCGCCGTCCTCGTCGGCTGCGGCGTCTACCTGCTCCTCGAGCGCAGCCTCACCCGCGTCATCGTCGGGATCGCGATGATCTCCAACGGCGTGAACATCATGTTCCTCATCGCCGGCGGCCGGGCCGGCGGCCCGCCGCTCGTCGGGACCACCGAGCCGGAGAACATGAGCGACCCACTTCCCCAGGCCATGGTGCTCACCGCGATCGTCATCACCCTGGGCCTCACCGCCTTCCTGCTCTCCCTCGCCTACCGGGCGTGGCAGCTCAACGGCCACGACGAGGTCCAGGACGACCTCGAGGACCGCCGCATCGCCCGCCTCGCGCAGTCCGACGAGGTGCCCGCCCGCAGCGTCGACGACGCCGGGACCACGCTCGCCGAGGACGCCCTCCTGTCCCGCGACGAGACCTCCGTCCTGCCCGACCGCGCCGGCCGCGCCCGGCGCGCCCGGATCGGCGCGGGCGACGAGGAGCTGCGATGAGCTGGCTCCTCCCGCTGCCCGTCCTCATCCCGCTCATCGGGGCCGGGCTCGCCCTCGCCCTCGCCCGTTTCCCGCGCGTCCAGCGGATCGTCACCGTCACGGCGCTCACCTCGGTGCTCGCGATCGCCATCGCGCTGCTCGTCCTCGTCAACGACGGGCCGATGGCGGTGGACATCGGCGGCTGGGCGGCACCGGTCGGGATCGTCCTCGTCGCGGACCGGCTCTCCGCGCTCCTGCTGCTCGTCTCGGTGAGCGTGACGCTCGGGGTGCTCCTGTACTCCCTGGCCCAGGGCAACGCCGACGGCGACGAGGGCGCCCCGGTCGCGATCTACCACCCGACCTACCTCGTGCTGTCCGCGGGTGTCTCCAACGCCTTCCTCACCGGGGACCTGTTCAACCTGTACGTGGGCTTCGAGATGCTCCTCGTCTCGAGCTTCGTGCTCATCACGCTGGGCGGCTCGCGGGAGCGGGTGCGGGCGGGGACCGTCTACGTCGTCGTCTCGATCCTCTCCTCGATCATCTTCCTCGCCGCGATCGCGCTGGTGTACGCCGCCGTCGGCACGGTGAACCTCGCCCAGCTCTCCCAGCGCATGGGGGAGATCGACCCGGGCACCCAGCTGGTCCTCCAGCTCATGCTGCTCGTCGCCTTCGGGATCAAGGCCGCCGTCTTCCCGCTCCACGCGTGGCTGCCCGACTCCTACCCGACCGCGCCCGCGCCGGTCACCGCGGTGTTCGCGGGCCTGCTCACCAAGGTCGGCGTCTACGCGATCATCCGCACCCAGACGCTGCTCTTCCCCGACGGCCGGGTGGACGACCTCCTCATGGTCGTCGCGCTCGTCACGATGGTGATCGCGATCCTCGGCGCCGTCGCGCAGCAGGACGTCAAGCGACTGCTGTCCTTCACCCTCGTCAGCCACATCGGCTACATGGTGTGGGGCGTGGGGATGTCGAGCACGCTGGGCCTCTCGGCGGCGATCTTCTACGTCGTCCACCACATCACCGTCCAGACCGCGCTGTTCCTCGTCGCGGGTCTCATCGAGCGCAGGGGCGGCACGACCTCCCTCGCCCGCCTGGGCTCCCTCGCGCGGGTCGCGCCCCTCCTCGCCGTCCTCTACCTCGTCCCGGCGATGAACCTCGCCGGCATCCCGCCGATGTCCGGGTTCCTCGGCAAGGTGGGACTCATCGAGTCCGGCATCGCCCGCGGCACGGGGCTGGACTGGGCGCTCGTCGCAGGCTCCCTCGTCACCAGCCTGCTCACCCTCTACGCCGTGACCAAGGCGTGGAACCAGGCGTTCTGGCAGGAGGCGCCGGAGCCGCTGCCCGACACGACCATCCCGCGCTCGATGATGGGCCCGACGGCGGCGCTGGTCCTCATGTCGCTCGCCTACACCGCCGTCGCCGGCCCGCTCTTCCAGTACACCGACCGTGCGGCCCGCGACCTGCGCGCCCAGACTCCCTACATCCTCACCGTGCTCCCCGACGGGCAGCGCGGCTCGGGCCAGTCGCCCGAGGTCACCGAGGAGAACCGGGAGGACGGCTCGGTCGAGGCGCCGACGGACCGTGAGACGGGGGAGCGGGTGCCATGAGCCACGACAAGCACGTGGAGACCTCCCGCGAGCACCCCCGGCCGCGCCGGTTCCGGCTCCGGGCGAACTGGGGCGTCCTCCTGTGGCTCACCGTCGTGTGGGTCTTCCTCTGGGGTGACCTCACCGTCGCCAACGTCGTCATCGGCGCTTTCCTCGCCGTGCTCGTCACCGCGGTCCTGCCGCTGCCCGCGACGCCGTTCAACGGCCGGTTCCGCCCCTGGGGCGTCGTCCTGCTCGTCTCCTACTTCCTCCGGGACGTCGTCAAGGCATCGATCGAGGTCGCGGCGATCGCGCTGCGACGCGAGCCGCCCCGCGGCGCGGTCATCCGGGTGCGTCTGCGCAGCCACAACGACGTCTACCTCACCATGGTCGCCGGGATGACCACCCTCGTGCCCGGCTCCGTGGTCATCGAGGCGCACCGCGTCACCGGCACGCTCTACCACCACATCCTCGACGTCGACATGCACGGCGGGCTCGAGCGGGCCCACGACGCCGTGCTCGAGCAGGAGGAGCGGATCCTGCGGGCCTTCGCGACCAAGGAGGAGCTCATCGCCGCCGGGCTCGTGCCGGGGAGCTCCCCGCGCGCCGGCCGGCTGAGCGGACGGGCCGCGGCCGGCACCGGCCGGGAGGGGGACGCATGACCGTCGTCTACGTCATCTGCTTCGCCGTCCTCCTCGCGGCGGCCGTGCTCGCCCTCACCCGCATCGAGCGCGGGCCGAGCATGTTCGACCGCATCGTCGGCATCGACGTCATGACCGCCATCCTCATCGGATCGGTCGCCCTGGTCGCCGCCGTCACCAAGCGCTCCGACCTCGTGCCCGTCCTCATCGTGCTCGCGCTGGTCGGGTTCATCGGCTCCACCTCCGTCGCGCGCTTCGCCGCGGCCGAGTCCGCCGAGGAGGGCCGCATCCTCACCCGCGAGGAGCTCGACGCGATCCTCGCCGAGCGGGAGCGGCAGCCCGACGACGCCCCCGCCGTGCACGACGTCGACGACGACAGCGGGGCGGTCATCGTCTCGGTCTCCGACGACGACGACCCGACCGAGCGGAAGGAGGGCCGATGACCGAGACCGTGCTCGACGTCGTCGCCGCGGCGCTGCTGCTGGGCGGGTCGCTGCTCGCGTTCATCGCGGGCCTCGGCATCGTCCGTTTCCCCGACCTGCTCTCCCGCATGCACGCGGCGACCAAGCCGCAGGTGCTCGGGCTCATGCTCCTCATGACCGGGCTCGGCATCGAGCTGCGGAACTTCACCGCCGGAGTGACGCTGCTGCTCGTCGTCGCCTTCCAGCTCGTCACCGGGCCGATCTCGGCCCACATGCTCAGCCGCGCTGCCTACCGCACCGGCAAGGTCGACTCCTCGACGCTGCTCGTCGACGAGCTCACCGAGGACCTCGCGCGGGCCGCGAAGCTCGACGAGCTCGACCGGCTCGAGCTCGAGCGCAGGACCGCCGCAGCCCGCGGGGAGGACTGAACCCGCGGGCCGCGGGGATCAGCCCAGCGTGCCGGTCTGCTCGACCGGGCCGCCGTACCACTTGGCAGCACCGCGCTGCGCGAGCTGGCGGGTGAGCCCGACGACCGCACCGCTCACCGCGGCGAAGACGACGATCTCGGTGAAGCTCACCGACGGGTCGCCGTCGTCGTCGCCCGGAGGGGCGTGGCCGGTGACGGCCTTCCACCCGAGGTCGAGCAGCTTGTTGGCGAGGATCCCGGCGACCACAGCCGACCCTGTGCTGACGATCTTCCAGCCGATGTCCATGTCTCTCCGTCCGTGGGGGATGGGGACCAACCTAACGAAGCGCGTGGTGGCGCGCACACCTGCCGTGGGTAGCATTGTCGGTGAACGACAGGGGAGCACCCCACGGTGCTGAGAGTGCGGCAAGGGCCGCAGACCCTCGAACCTGCTCCGGTTAGCACCGGCGAAGGAAGTCGGGAATTCTCTCCCCGGGCACGTGCGCCCGGACCCCTCCTTGAAGCCGAGGAGGACCACGCATGACCACGACACACCGCACCGCTGCCGCCCTGGCCGCCGTCCTCGCGCTGGGCGCGTGCAGCGCCACCACCGGCGCGGACGGGCAGCAGGAGGACGTCCTGCGGGTCGTCACCCACGACTCCTTCCACCTGAGCGACGGGCTGCTCGCCGACTTCGAGGAGGCCACCGGGTACACGGTCGAGCTGATCGCCCCGGGGGACGGCGGCGCGCTCGTCAACCAGCTCGTGCTCACCCGGGACAACCCGCTCGGTGACGTCGTCTTCGGGATCGACAACTCCTTCGCCGCCCGCGCGGTCGAGGAGGGGGTGCTCGCGCCCTACCGCTCCCCGGACGCCGCGGAGACCGCCTTCGACGACGCCCTCACCGCCGTCGACTACGGCGACGTCTGCGTGAACATCGACCGCGCCTGGTTCGCCGAGGAAGGGCTGGCCGAGCCGCGGACGCTCGCCGACCTCGCCGACCCGGCGTACGCGGACCTCCTCGTGGTCACCAACCCGGCGACCTCCTCACCGGGCCTGGCCTTCCTCCTCGCCACCGTCGCGGAGTTCGGCGAGGACGGGTGGGAGGACTACTGGCGCGACCTCACCGCCAACGGGGTGCGCGTCGTCGAGGGCTGGTCCGACGCCTACTACGTCGACTTCTCCGGCTCCGAGGGTGCCGGGCCCCGCCCGCTCGCCCTGTCCTACTCCTCCTCCCCGGCGGCCGAGGTGCCCGGCGACGGCTCGGCCCCCAGCACCGGCGCGCTGCTGGAGACCTGCTTCCGCCAGACGGAGTACGCCGGGGTCCTCAGCGGCGCGCGCAACGTCGAGGGTGCGCAGGCGTTCGTCGACTTCCTCCTCTCCCCGCAGGTCCAGGCCGACATCCCCGGCAGCATGTACATGTACCCGGTCCAGGAGGGCGTCGAGCTGCCCGCCGAGTGGGCCGAGCACGCCCCCGCCAGCGAGGAGCCGCTGGACCTGGCCCCCGAGGACATCACCGAGAACCGCGACCGGTGGGTCGAGACGTGGACCGAGATCGTCGTCGGCTGACGGCCGTGCTCGACCAGGCACCCGCGCCCCTCGCCCCCGCCCGCCCGGCCCCGCCGGCGCCGCGGCGCCGGCGGCGCGGGCCGGGCGCCGGGACCGCGCTCGCCTGGGTCCTCGCCGCCGGGGTCCCGCTCGCCTTCCTCTCCGTCTTCTTCCTGTGGCCGGTGGCGACGATGGTCGGCCGGGGTTTCCTCACCGACGGCGCCCTCGACCTCAGCGGGATCGCCGAGGTCCTCGACCGGCCACGCACCTGGCGCGTCATCGGCGTCACCGTCGGGCAGTCGCTCACCGCGACGGCGGTCTCCCTCCTCCTCGGCGTGCCGGGCGCCTACGTCCTGTACCGCTGCCGCTTCCGCGGGCGGCGCCTCCTCCGCGGCTTCATCACGGTGCCGTTCGTGCTGCCGACCGTCGTCGTCGGCGTCGCCTTCCGCGCGCTGCTCGTCGAGACGGGGCCGCTGGGCTCCCTCGGCCTCGACGGGACGTTCGCCGCGGTCGTCGCGGCGCTCGTCTTCTTCAACTACGCCCTCGTCGTGCGCACGGTCGGGTCGCTGTGGGAGCGCCTGGACCCGCGCGCCGAGGAGGCCGCCCGCGCCCTCGGCGCCTCGCCCTGGCGCGCCTTCCGGACCGTCACCCTGCCGGCGCTCGCCCCGGCGGTCGTCTCGGCCGGCGCCGTCGTCTTCCTCTTCTGCGCGACCTCCTTCGGCGTCGTCCTCACGATGGGCGGGATGCGGTACGGCACCATCGAGACCGAGGTGTGGATCCAGACCACCCAGTTCCTCGACCTGCGCGCCGCCGCCGTCCTGTCGGTGCTCCAGCTCGTCGTCGTCGGGTCGGCGCTGCTCCTCGCGGGCCGCGCCCGCCGGCGCTACGACCGGTCCCTGCGGCTGCGGACCGACCGCTCGACCGCCCGCCCGCTGCGCCTGCGCGGCCCGGGCCTGCGCCCGGGCCCGGACCTCCCGGCAGCGGCGGTCACCGCCGCCACGGTCCTCGGGCTGCTCGTCACGCCGCTCGCCTACCTGCTCGTCGGCTCGCTGCACGCCCCGGAGGGCTGGGGGCTGGGCAACTACCGCCGCCTCGCCACCACCGGCGGGTCGAACACCCTCACCGTCACCGTGTGGGAGGCCGCCGCGAACTCGCTGCGCGCGGCGGTCGACGCGACGTTGCTCGCCGTCGTCGTCGGCACGCTCGTCGCGCTCGTCGTCTCCCGCCGCCCGCGCTCGGCCGGCGGCCGGCGTGCGCTCGGCGTCCTCGACGCGGTCTTCATGCTGCCGCTCGGGGTCTCGGCGGTGACGGTCGGCTTCGGCTTCCTCATCACCCTCGACTCCCCGCCGCTGGACCTGCGCGGCTCCCCGCTCATCGTCCCGGTCGCCCAGGCGGTCGTCGCCGTGCCGATCGTCGTGCGCACCGTGCTGCCGGTCCTGCGCGCCGTCGACCCGCGGCTGCGCGAGGCCGCGGCCGTCCTGGGCGCCGCCCCCGGCCGGGTGCTCGCCACCGTCGACGGGCCCTTCCTCGCCCGCGGGCTCGGGCTCGCCGTCGGCTTCGCCTTCGCCGTCTCGCTCGGGGAGTTCGGGGCGACGGCGTTCCTCGCCCGGCCGCAGGCCCCCACGCTGCCGGTGGTGATCTTCCGGCTCATCGGCCGGCCCGGCGCGGAGAACTACGGGATGGCGCTCGCGGCGTCCGTCGTCCTGGCCGTCCTCACCGCGACGGTGATGATGCTCGCCGAGAGGCTCCGAGGGGACAGGATGGGGACGTGGTGAACGGTCTGGAGGTCCGCGAGGTCGTCGTCACCTACCCCGGTGGCCCGACGGCGGTGGACGGGGTGAGCCTCGACGTGCCCGAGGGGGAGGTGCTCGCCCTCCTCGGCCCGTCCGGCTGCGGCAAGTCCTCCCTGCTGCGCGCCGTCGCCGGCCTCGAGCCGCTCGCCGCCGGGGACCTGCGGTGGGACGGGCGGTCGGTGGCCCACCTGCCCGTGCACCGGCGCGGCTTCGGGCTCATGTTCCAGGACGGGCAGCTCTTCCCCCACCGGCACGTCGCCGGGAACATCGCCTACGGCCTCGCCGGCCGGCCGCGCGCCGAGCGCGCGGAACGGGTCGCCGAGCTCCTCGACCTCGTCGGGCTCAACGGGTACGGCGACCGGCCGGTGACGACCCTGTCCGGCGGGGAGCAGCAGCGGGTGGCCCTGGCCCGCTCCCTCGCGCCGCGACCACGCCTGCTCCTCCTCGACGAGCCGCTGTCCTCCCTCGACCGCTCGTTGCGCGAGCACCTCGCCGGGGAGCTGCGCGACATCATCCGCGCGGCCGGGACCACCGCCGTCTACGTCACCCACGACCACGACGAGGCCTTCACCGTCGCCTCCCGCATCGCCGTCATGTCCCGCGGCAAGGTGCTCCAGGCGGACACCCCCGAACAGCTGTGGCGCGCCCCGGCGAGCGAGGAGGTCGCCCGGTTCCTCGGCTACGGGCCCGTGCTCGACGCCGTCGCCGACGGCGGTGCCCTGCGCACCCCGGTCGGCACCGTGGCGGCGCCGGCCGGCACGGGGGAGCGGGCCGTGCGGCTCGCGCTCGGTCCCCGCGCGCTCGTCCCCGACGACGCCGGCGCCCGGCTGCCCGTGCGCGGGTGGCGGATGCGGCGCGGGGAACGCGAGCTCGACGTCACGCTGCCCGACGGGCAGGGCGCCGTCGTGCGCGTGCCGGGCGAGGACCGCGCCCCCGCGGAGGTCGGCGTCCGCCTCGCGGCCGAGCACGTCGCCGTCGTCCCCGGAGGTGGCCGGTGAACGAGCCGCTCCTGCCCCTCCTCCTGCTCGCCGTCCTCCTCGTGCCGACGGTGCTCGTCGCCCGCTCGGCCAAGCGCCTGGGCCGCGGCGCCCGGCGCACCGAGCGGCTGGCGCTGTGGGCCGAGCCGCGCGGCTGGCGGGTGCGCGGCGCGGCGCCGGAGATGGTGGGCCGCTGGCAGGTCGCGCCCTTCACCGCCGTCGACAAGGACGTCACGGACGGGCTCGTGGGGGAGTACCGCGGCCGCGAGGCCACGTCCCTGCGGCTCGAGGCCCCGCCGGGGGAGGTCCACCACGTCATCACCCTCGAGCTGCGCGCCGCGCTGCCCGTCGTCCAGGTGATGACCGACGGCGTCCCGGCCCCGGAGCTCGGCGCCGCCGGAGGTGCCTGGCTGCTCGAGCGCGCGCCCGCGGGGATGTCGCTGCGGGTGGAGCGCGGCGTCGTCCTCGGGTGGCTCCCGGGTGAGCCGCTGCTCACCGAGCTCGACCGCTACCTCGAGGTCCTCGACGACGTCGCCGAGCACATGGAGCGGCTGGCCCGCTGACCCGTCCCGTACCCGGCGCCGGCCGGACGACCTGCGGGCTGGGGTGACGGGGGTCACAATGGGCGGGCGGGGTCCGCGGCTGGGACCCGAGACGACGAACGGAGACGACGTGCTCGGACTTCCCGACACCGTGAGGGTGCTCCTCTTCGACCTCGACGGCGTGCTCACGGAGACGGCGGAGCTCCACGTCCGGGCGTGGAAGGAGACCTTCGACGCCTTCCTCCGCGACCACGCCGAGCGGGTGCACGAGGAGTACGTCCCCTTCGACCCGGTGGCCGACTACGCGCGCTACGTCGACGGCAAGCGGCGCGTCGACGGCGTCCGCGACTTCCTCGGCAGCCGTGACATCACGCTGCCCACCGGCACCCCGACGGACGGTCCCGAGCGCGAGACGCTCAACGGCATCGGCAACCGGAAGAACGAACGCGTCCTGCAGCTCATGCGGGACGAGGGCGTCAAGGTCTTCCCGGGGTCCCGGCGCTACCTCGAGGAGGCTCGCGCACGGTCGCTGCCCTGCGCCGTCGTCTCCTCCAGCGCCAACGCCGCGCTCGTCCTGGACGTCACCGGGCTCGAGTCGCAGATCGACGTCCTGGTCGACGGGTCCCTCGCCCACGCGCTCGGGCTGCCGGGCAAGCCGGCGCCGGACACGTACCTCGAGGCCGCCCGGCGGATGGGCGTCCCGCCCGCCGAGGCAGCCGTGTTCGAGGACGCGCTCGCCGGGGTCGCCGCGGGCCACGCCGGGCACTTCGGGTACGTCGTCGGGGTCGACCGGCTCGGTCAGGGCGAGGCCCTGCGCGAGCAGGGCGCCGACGTCGTCGTCACCGACCTGGAGGAGCTGCTGTGACCACTCCGGCGCTGCCAGTCGAGCCCTGGTGCCTGCGCGAGCAGGGGGAGCACGGGGAGTACCTCGGCCAGCTCGAGTCGCTCTTCGCCCTGTCCAACGGGCACCTCGGTCTGCGGGGGAACCTCGACGAGGGCGAGCCGGCCGCCCAGCACGGCACCTACCTCGCCGGCTTCTTCGAGGAGCACCCGCTCCCGTACGCGGAGGCCGGCTACGGCTACCCCGAGTCGGGGCAGACGATCGTCAACGTCACCAACGGCAAGCTCATCCGCCTGCTGGTCGACGACGAGCCCTTCGACATGCGCTACGGCGAGGTGGTCTCCCACGAGCGGGTGCTCGACCTCCGCGCAGGCACCCTGCGGCGGGTGACCGAGTGGATCTCCCCCGCCGGACGGCGGATCATCGTCCGCTCCACCCGGATGGTGTCCTTCACCCACCGGGCCGTCGCCGCCATCGACTACGAGGTCGAGCCGGTGGACGGGCGCACCCGCATCATCGTCCAGTCGATGCTCGTCGCGAACGAGGAGCCGCCGGACCACCCCGGGGACGACCCCCGGGTCGCCGCGGCCCTGCGCGACCCCCTCGTCCCGATCGCCCAGGACGTCGAGCAGGACGGTGTCGTCCTCCTCCACCGCACGCGCGCCTCCGAGCTGACGATGGGCGCCGGCATGGACCACGACATCGAGTGCCCCAACCAGTACGAGGTGGAGCACGAGGCCCGGGAGGACTGGGCGCGCACGAGCGTCGTCACCGTGCTCGAGGCCGGGCAGACGCTGCGCGTGGTCAAGCACCTCGCCTACGGGTGGTCGGCGACGCGCAGCCTGCACGCCGTGCGCGACCAGGTGGCGGCCGCGCTCACGAGCGCCCGCTACGCCGGGTGGGACACGCTGCTGCGCGACCAGCGTCAGTACCTCGACGACTTCTGGAGCGTGGCGGACGTCGAGGTCGAGGGCGACCCGATCCTCCAGCAGGCCATCCGGTTCAGCCTCTTCGAGCTGCTCCAGGCCGGCGCCCGCACCGAGGGCCGGGCGATCGGCGCCAAGGGGCTCACCGGGACCGGCTACGACGGCCACACCTTCTGGGACATCGAGGGCTTCGTCATGCCGGTGCTCATCATGACCGCCCCGGAGGCCGCCGCCCACGCGCTGCGCTGGCGGGCCTCGACCCTGCCGCTGGCACGGGCGCGTGCCAGGACCCTCGGGCTGAAGGGGGCGACCTTCCCGTGGCGCACCATCCGGGGTGAGGAGACCTCCGCCTACTGGCCGGCCGGGACGGCTGCGTTCCACGTCAACGCCGACATCGTGCGCGCCTTCGAGGCCTACCGCTTCGTCACCGGGGACGACAGCCTCGAGCGCGAGTGCGGCGCCGAGGTGCACATCGAGACGGCCCGGCTGTGGATGTCCCTCGGCCACCACGACCGCGACGGCGTCTGGCACATCCAGGGCGTCACCGGCCCGGACGAGTACACCGCGGTCATCGACTGCAACGTCTTCACCAACCTCATGGCGGCCCTCAACCTGCGGGTCGCCGACAACGCGTGCGGACGCCACCCGGAGGTCGCCGCGGCACACGGGGTGACCGAGGACGAGCGTGCCGCCTGGCGGACCGCCGCCGACGCGGTCCACGTGCCCTACGACGAGACCCTCGGCGTCCATCCGCAGTGCGAGCAGTTCACGACGTATGCCGAGTGGGACTTCGACAGCGGCACGCAGTACCCGCTCATGCTCCACGCGCCGTACTTCCAGCTCTACCGCACCCAGGTGATCAAGCAGGCCGACCTCGTCCTCGCGCTCCACTGGCGGGGCAGGATGTTCACCCCCGAGGAGAAGGCGCGCAACCTCGACTACTACGAGCGCCGGACGGTGCGCGACTCCTCGCTGTCGGCCACCACCCAGGCGGTCGTCTGCGCGGAGGTCGGGCACCTCGACCTCGCGCACGCCTACCTCCACGAGACGGCGCTCGTCGACCTGCGCGACCTCCAGGGCAACACGAGCCAAGGGCTGCACATCGCCTCGCTCGCCGGCACCTGGAGCGCCCTCGTCGACGGCTTCGGCGGCCTGCGCGACCACAACTCCCGGCCCCAGGTGTCGCCCGCGCTCCCGGACTCCGTGCGGCGGCTGTCCTTCCGCATCCTGTGGCACGGCACGCCGATCAAGGTCGAGGCCACCCACGAGACCGTCACGTGCACCCTGCTCGGGGAGGACGGCGAGCTCGACGTCCGCATCTACGACGAGGACGTCACCGTGCGGACGGGGCACCCGGTCATCCGGCCGATGCGCGAGCGTGTGCCGCTGCTCCCGGCCCCCACCCAGCCGCCCGGGCGGGCGCCACGGCCGGCGGGCCGTCTGCCCCGGACGATCCCGGCGGAGAAGTGAGTCCTGACGAGACGACGGCCACGGCGGCGATGACGGCCGCCGGGCTCGAGCACCTCCTCACCCGGCACGGACCCGTCGACAGCCTGGAGGAGGCGGCCGCCGCCCGGGGCGTACCACCGGGTGCGCTCGTCAAGACGATCGTCGTGCGCCGCGCGGCCGAGGACTACCTCTTCGTCCTCGTCCCGGGCAACCGGACGATCTCCTGGCCCAAGCTCCGGACCCTGCTCGGGGTCAACCGGCTGTCCCTGCCGGACGCCGCGACGGCCAAGGAGGTCACCGGCTACGAGCGCGGCACCATCACGCCCTTCGGGGCGACCCACGCGTGGCCGGTCGTCGCCGACAGCCACGTGCGTGGCACGGTGTCCATCGGTGCCGGAGCGCACGGCGTGGCGGCGACGGTGGACGCCGTGGCCCTCGTCCACGCGCTGGGGGCCCAGGTCGCCGACGTCACCGACCCCCTCTGAGGGCTACTGCAGGAGCGTGCGGTCGTCCAGCTCGGCGCCCTTGACCTGCTCGAAGGCGCGCAGGAGGTCCTGGACGGTCGCGCTGCGCTTGCGCTCGCCGGAGATGTCGACGACCACCCGGCCCTCGTGCATCATGATGAGCCGCGTGCCCACCCGCAGGGCCTGGTCCATGTTGTGGGTGACCATGAGCGTGGTGAGGTGGTGGCGCTCGACGGCCTCGGCGGTGAGCCGGGTGATGAGGTCGGCGCGCTGGGGGTCCAGCGCCGCGGTGTGCTCGTCGAGCAGGAGGATCTTCGGCTCGCTGAACGTCGCCATGAGGAGGGACAGGGCCTGGCGCTGCCCGCCGGACAGCAGCCCGACCTTGAGGCGCAGCCGGTTCTCCAGGCCGAGCTCGAGCGAGGCGAGCTCGCGGCGGAAGAGCTCGCGCTTGTCCCGCGTCACCCCGAGCCGCAGCCCCCGGCGCTTGCCGCGGGCGTAGGCGATGGCGAGGTTCTCCTCGATCGTCATGTCCGGGGCGGTGCCCGCGAGCGGGTCCTGGAAGACCCGGCCCAGGTGGCGGGCCCGGCGGTAGTCGGGCAGCCGGGTGACGTCCTCGCCGTCGACGACGACGGAGCCGCGGTCGGGGGTGATCCGCCCGGCGACGATGTTGAGCAGCGTCGACTTCCCGGCGCCGTTGGAGCCGATGACGGTGGTGAACTCCCCGGTGGCGAGGTCGAGGCTGATGTCGTCGAGCGCGACGCGCTCGTTCGGCGTGCCGGGGAAGAACGTCTTGCTCACGGACGTGATGGAGAGCATGTCACTGGCCTCCCGTCGTCGTCGCCGCCGTGCGCCGCAACGAGCGCAGCGCCCCCACCCGCCGGAAGACGCCCCAGCGCGGGAGCACGAGCGCGATGACGACGAGGACGGCGGAGACGAGCTTCATGTCGTTGGGGTCCAGGCCCGCCTGGAGCGCGATCTGGATGGTCACCCGGTAGAGCACCGAGCCGAGGACGACGGCGAGGGTGGAGACGATGATGACGCGAGAGCCGAAGACCGCCTGGCCGAGGATGACCGAGGCGAGGCCCGCGATGATGAGGCCGATCCCCATGGAGATGTCCGCGAAGCCCTGGTACTGGGCGATGAGCGCGCCGCACAGCCCCACGAGCCCGTTCGACAGCGCGAGGCCGACGATCTTCGTCCGGTCGGTGTTGACCCCGAAGCTGCGGATCATCGCCTCGTTGTCGCCCGTCGCCTGGAGGGCGAGGCCGGTGTCGGTGTGGAGGAACCAGTCGAGGGCGATCTTGACGAGGATCGCCAGCGCGCCGAAGATCGCGATCGCCGCGGCCCCGCCGAGCAGGCCGTTCTCCCGGAGCGGGGTGATGAGGGTGTCCTGCCGCAGCAGCGGGACGTTCGCGCCGTCCATGATCCGCAGGTTGATCGAGTAGAGCCCGATCTGGGTGAGGATGCCTGCCAGCAGCGGGTTGATGCCGCCCTTGGTGTGGAGCAGCCCGGTGACCACGCCCGCGGCAAGTCCTGCGGCGGCGCCGGCCAGGGTGGCGAGCAGCGGGGAGGTCCCCGCCGTGATGAGGACGGCTGCCGTGGCGGCGCCCGTGGTGAAGCTGCCGTCGACGGTGAGGTCGGGGAAGTTGAGGATGCGGAAGGTGAGGTAGACCCCCAGCGCCATCACCGCGTAGACGAGGCCGAGCTCGACTGCTCCGAACATGGCCGGTGCCTACTCGATGACCTTGTCGGCCCGCTCGAGCAGCTCGGCGGCGAGCTCCACGCCCATGCGCTCGGCGGCGGCCGGGTTGACGATGAGGAGGAAGTCGCTCTGCTGCTCGATCGGCATCTCGGCGGGGTCGGCGCCCTCGAGGAGGATGCGCGCGGCCATCTCACCGGTCTGGTAGCCGAGCTGCTCGTAGTCGATCCCGTAGGTGGCGATCGCCCCGCGGTCGACCGTGTCCCCCTCGGCGGAGACGACCGGCAGCGACTTCGTCTCGGCGACCTGGAGGAGCGACTCGATCCCGGAGACGACCGCGTTGTCCGTCGGGACGTAGAAGGCGTCGACGTCCAGGGAGTCGGCGGCCTGCTGCACCTCCCCGGAGTTCGTCACCGTCGCGACCTCGATGGTGAGGCCGAGGTCGGCGGCCGCCTCGCGGGCGAGCTCGACCTGGACCTCGGAGTTCACCTCTCCGGAGGAGTGCACGATCCCGACCGTCTCGGCGTCGGGGGCGAGCTCGGTGAGGAGCTCGAGCTGCTCCGCGACGGGGTTGAGGTCGCTCGTGCCGGTGACGTTGCCGCCCGGGGCGTCCCAGCTGTCGACCAGCCCGGCCTCCTGCGGCTCGGTGACGGCGGTGACGAGGACCGGGACGTCGGTGATCGCCTGGGCGGTGGCCTGCGCCGTCGGCGTCGCGATGGCGAGGACGAGGTCGTGGTCGGCCGAGGCGAAGGTGGTGGCGATCGAGGTCGCGGTGGCCTGGTCGCCCTGCGCGCTCTGCTCGTCGTACTCGACCTCGAGCCCGGCGTCGGCGAGGGCGGCCTTGAAGCCCTCGCGTGCGGCGTCGAGGGAGGGGTGGGAGACGAGCTGGGTGATGCCGACCGAGTACGTGTCGCCCGAGCCGCTGCCCGTCCCGGACGCGGTGCCCGGGCTCGTCTCGCTGCCGCAGCCGGCGAGGACGAGGGCGGACACGGCCAGGGCGGCTCCGGTGAGCCGGAGGGATGAGCGCGTCATCGGGGTCCTTCCTTGAGCGCAGGTCGTGGGTGCCATGGAGGGTACTTGACGTCCCGCAGGTCGAGAACGGCGTCTCACGGGCACCTGCGGGCGGTGGTCGCGCGTCGGGGTCCTCACGTCGCTGGAGGGCTGGTGCTCAGCCGGCGAGGTGCTCACGGGCGTGGCGCAGCAGCTCGCGGCCCCACTCCACGGCCCGCTCCTCCTCACCGGGCGCGAGGGGACCCTCGACGCCGTGGACGGCGAAGTTCTCCGGGGGCAGCGTGACGGGCACCCCGCGGCGGCGCAGCCGCCGGACGAGGGCGCGCGCGGCGCTCCCCGGGAGCTTGGCCTCCAGGGTGCGGGTGTCGTAGACGGCGACCGGCGGCATGAGCTCGTCGGCCTGCTCGACCCACTCGCGCATGCCCTTGCGCGACTCGTCGGGCAGTCCGGCGCGCTCGAGCGCCTCGCGGCGCGAGTCCGGCCGGCTGAGGCCGAGCACGTGAGTGGGGGCGCCGAGGACGAGGAGGTCGGCGGTGAGCTCGGAGACCGGAGGGGCGTGCTCGATGTCGAGCACCTCGACGTCCGCGGCACCCCGCATGCCCTCGGCGAGGGCGCGCGCGACGCGGCCGGTGTTGCCGAAGTGGGACTCGTAGACGACGAGGACCTTCATGCTGCTGATCACCTCTCGACCATGACACCCCGACCTCCGGCCCCGGGAGCGGGCCGGAGGTCCCGGGTGTCGCGGACTACTCGACGACGACGTCCGCGGCCTCGAGCAGGTCGGCGGGCAGCGCCACGCCCATCCGCTCGGCGGCTGCCGGGTTGACGAAGAGGAGCAGCTCGGACTGCGTCTCGATCGGCATCGTCGCCGGGTCGGCGCCGTCGAGCAGCACCCGCAGCGCCATGTCCGCGGTCTGGCGGCCGAGGAGCTCGTAGTCCACGCCGTAGGTCGCGACGGCGCCGCGCTCGACGCTCTCACCGTCGGCGGACACGAGCGGGACGCCCTTGGCCTCGGCGACCTGGAGGAGGGACTCGAAGGCCGAGACGACGGTGTTGTCGGTCGGCATGAAGAACGCGTCGACGTCGAGGGACTCGGCGGCCTGCTGGACCTCGGCGGAGTTCGTCACCATCGCGACCTCGATCTCGAAGCCGAGCTCGGCGGCGGCCTCGCGGGCGAGGTCGATCTGGATCTCGGAGTTCACCTCGCCCGAGCTCGCGACGATGCCGACGGATCCCACGTCCGGGCGGAGCTCGGTGATGAGGCCGAGCTGGTCGCGCACCGGGTTGAGGTCGCTCGTGCCGGTGAGGTTGCCGCCGGGCTCGTCCCAGCTGTCGACGAGGCCCGCGCCCTCGGGCTCGGTGACCGCGGTGATGAGGATCGGCACGTCGCTGATCGCCTGGGCGGTGGCCTGCGCCGTCGGCGTCGCGATGGCGAGCACGAGGTCGTGGTCCGCGGCGGCGAAGGTGTTGGCGATGGACGTCGCCGTCGCCATGTCGCCCTGGGCGCTCTGCTCGTCCCACTCGACGGTGAGCCCGGCCTCCTCGATCGCCGCCTTGAAGCCCTCGCGGGCGGCGTCGAGGGAGGGGTGCGTCGCGATCTGGGTGATCCCGATGGAGTAGGTGCGGCTCTCGTCGCCGCCGGCTCCCGGGTCCGCGCCGGGTTCCTCCTCCGTGCCGCAGGCGGCCAGGGTGAGGGCAACGGCGGCCAGGGCGGCGACCGCCAGGGGGGAGCGCTTCATCGCGGGAGTCCTTCCTCGGGTCCTCGGAACGCGTGGTCGCGTTGGGCGGAGGGTACTGGACCGGCCGGGTGGCGCCGGGCGGCCGGTCGTCAGCCGGACGGCTCAGCCGGCCCGGACGAGGAGGACGACGACGTTGGCGAGCGCGATGACGAGCGCCGCGTGGAAGGGCGCCCGGCCCGGGCGCCCGAGCGAGCCGACGGCGAGCACGCCCGCGGCAGCCAGGACGACCCAGCCCCACGCGGGCACCGGCCCGGCAGGGCCGAGCACCGCGACCGCCGTGCCGGCGAGGAGGACCGCGACGGCGAGCACGCCCGCCACCCGTGCCCCCAGCCGGTGGGGGAGCCCGCGCACCCCGGTGGCGTCGTCGTCGGCGAGGTCGGGCAGGACGTTGACGACGTGCGCGCCGACGCCGAGCAGCGCCCCGACCGCGAGCATCCACCACGGCGGCAGGGCCGGCGGGTCGAGCGCGAGCCAGGGCACCGCGGGCAGCGCGCCGAAGGCGAGCGCGTAGGGGGCCCAGGAGAGGACGGTGGACTTGAGGCCGAGGTTGTAGGCCCAGCCGGAGCCGACGACGAGGAGGTGGGCCAGCGCCGCCCACCAGCCCAGCGCGAGCGACAGCGCGAGGGAGGCGACCACGGCGACGGCGAGCGCGGACCGCAGCGTCCGCGTGCCGAGGTCCCCGGTCGCGAGGGGCTTGTCGGCCCGGCCCACGGCCCGGTCCCGACCGGCGTCGAGCAGGTCGTTGGACCACCCGATGGTCAGCTGGCCGGTGAGGACCGCGAGCCCGACGAGCAGCGTGCGGGCCGGCGCGAGACCCGCCTCGACGGCGAGGAGGACGGCCAGCGCCGTGACGACGACGGTCGGCGGGGCGTGCGAGGCGCGCACGAGCGCGAGGACGGTACGCACGGGCCGAGGCTACGTGGCCCGGGCGGAGGCGGGTGCCTGTTTCGCTGCGCCGGACGCGCCGGCGGCACGTACGCTCGCCAGATGACGTCCCTGCTCGCCGTCGAGCCGGTCCTGCCCACTCACCACTACCGCCAGGAGGAGCTCACCGACGCCCTGGTCGACCTCATCGGGCTCGACGAGCGCGGCGAGCGGCTCCTGCGCCGCATCCACGCGGGCTGCGAGGTGGACCACCGCTACCTCGCCCTGCCGATCGAGCAGTACGCCGGGCTGCTCGACTTCGGGCAGACGAACGACGCGTTCATCGCCGCCGCCGTCGACCTCGGCGCGCGGGCCCTGTCCGGCGCGCTCGAGCGCGCCGGGCTGCGGCCCGAGGACCTCGACCTCGTCATCTCCACGACGATCACCGGGCTCGCCGTCCCGTCGCTCGAGGCTCGCATCGCCGCTCGGCTCGGGCTGCGCGCCGACGTCGTGCGCGTGCCGATCGTCGGCCTGGGCTGCATGGCCGGGGCCGCCGGGACGGGGCGGCTGCACGACTTCCTCGAGGGGCGGCCGCGCGGTGTGGCGGCGCTGGTGAGCGTGGAGCTGTGCTCCCTCACCGTCCAGCGCGGGGACAGCTCCGGGGCCAACCTCGTGGCGAGCGGCCTGTTCGGGGACGGGGCGGGCGCCGTCGTCGCCGTCGGGCGCGACCACCCGCTCGCCGGCGGGCACGACCCGGCTGTCGGCGAAAGCGGTGGCCGGGTGGGGGCCGCTGGTCGTGGCGGGGGCGGCGCGCCGCCGCGGGTGGTGGCCTCCGCGAGCCGGCTCTACGCCGGCACCGAGGCCGTCATGGGCTGGGACGTACGCTCCAGCGGGCTGCGGATCGTCCTCGGCGCCGAGGTCCCCGACCTCGTCCGCGACAACGTCGGCGCGGACGTCGCCGCGTTCCTCGCCGGCCACGGCCTGGGCATCGAGGACGTCGGCTGGTGGGTGTGCCACCCCGGCGGGCCCAAGGTCATCGGCTCGCTCGCCGAGACGCTCGGCCTGCCCCGCGAGGCGCTCGCGCTGACCACGGAGTCCCTGCGCGACGTCGGCAACCTCTCCTCGGCATCGGTGCTCCACATCCTGCGCGCTGCCCTCGACGCCGCGCCCGCCCCGGGCAGCATGGGCCTCATGATGGCGATGGGCCCGGGCTTCAGCCTCGAGATGGTCCTGCTGGAGGCACGTTGACCTCCCAGGTGCTCTTCACCGTCCTCATCGGGCTCGTCGCCCTCGAGCGGTTCGCCGAGCTCGTCGTCGCCCAGCGCAACGCCCGCTGGGCCTTCGCCCGCGGCGGCCGGGAGACCGGCGCCGGGCACTACCCGGTCATGGTCGTCCTCCACACCGGCCTGCTCGTCGGCTGTCTCGTCGAGGTGTGGGCGGCGGACCCGCCGTTCCTGCCCGCCCTCGGCTGGCCGATGCTCGCGCTCGCGCTCGGCGCCCAGGTGCTGCGCTGGTGGTGCATCGCCACCCTCGGGCCGCGGTGGAACACCCGGGTCATCGTCGTGCCCGACCTCCCGCTCGTCGCGCGCGGCCCCTACCGGTGGCTGCGCCACCCGAACTACGTCGCCGTCGTCGTCGAGGGGTTCGCCCTCCCGCTCGTCCACAGCGCCTGGGTGACCGCGCTCGTCTTCACCGTCGCCAACGCCTTCCTGCTCTCCGTGCGGATCCGGACGGAGAACGTCGCGCTGGAGGGCGCGGTGCCGCCCGCCGCGGACCGGTCGGCCCGCTGAGGGTCGCTCAGCGGCGGATCCCGAGCCCGTCCCGGCCCCGCCCGGACCAGTCCCCGACGAGCGTCGTGTCCCGCTCGCGGCCGTAGGTGAGCGTGTGGTCGGCGTTGCCGCCGCGGATGGCGTTGGCGACGAAGTAGGTGCGCCCGCGCCGCACCGTGAAGGTGTCCTTGCCGTCCCCGTCCCAGTCGCCCACGTAGACGTCGTCCGCGGCGCGGCCGTAGGCGACGACCTGGTCGGCCGGGCCGCCGGAGAGCGTGTTCTTCACGTGGTGGACGCTGCCGCGGCGCACGGCGAAGGTGTCCTTGCCGTCCCCGTCCCAGTCCCCGACCAGGACGTCGTCGTCGGCGCGGCCGTAGGCGATGACGTGGTCGGCCGGGCCGCCGGTCAGCGTGTTCTTCACGTGGTAGACGTTCCCGCGGCGCACGGCGAAGGTGTCCTTGCCGTCCCCGTCCCAGTCCCCGACGTAGACCCGGTCATTAGGCCGCCCGTAGGTGACCACCCGGGTGGCGTTGCCGGAGCTGTTGGAGTCCCGGACGTGGAAGGTGCTCCCGATCCGGGAGGCGAGGGTGTCGGTGACGTTCCCGTCCCAGTCCCCGACGTACGTGCGGCCACCGGCGTTCCCGTACCGGAAGACGTGCTCGGCGGTGCCGTCGTAGCCGAGGTGGTACTCGGCCCCGCTGCCCCCGGTCCCGCCGTCGTCGATCTGCGCGGTGTCGGCGGGCATCGCCCGGGTCTGGGTCAGCGTGAGCCCGGGGTAGGCGCCGAAGTTCTGCGTGCCGTAGGGGATGAGGATCCCACCACCCCGGGCGTAGGCGATGCCGATGCCCACGTGGGTGTGGTCGGGGTGGAACATCGTGCGCTGGTGTCCGGGGGAGTTGAACCAGCCCCGGTACATGTTCTCCGGGGTGAGGTAGCCCATCGCGACGTTCTCCCCGGCCCGCTGCCACCCCGCCGGCATCTCCCGCGTGTAGTGCGGGTTGTGGGACATCGTGTCCACGCGCGCCATCTGCGCCGACCACGCTCGGGCGACGACGTCGAGCTCGACGGCACGCTGGACCGGCCGCAGCCCGCGCTCGACGCGGTCGGCGTTGAGGAGCTGGAGGATGCGGTCCTCGAACCGGGCGGCGTCCTCCTCGACGACGGACAGGGCCTGCGGCCCGGCACCCACGGTGGCGGCACCGCCGGGCCCGGCGAGCAGACCGAGCGCGGCCAGGACGACGGCGCCCACGGCGAGGGCGCGGGGGAGGAGTTGGGTCCGGCGGCGTCTCACAGGGTCTCCCCGGGTCGGGCGGAGCTGTCCCCTGCCTGATCGGCCAGCCCTTCGAGGATATGAGACCGTGGGCGCGCCGGACCAGAGGAGGCCCACGTGATCGCGAGCACGCACGCGGTCGACGTCGTCGTCGCCGGTGGCGGCCCGGCGGGCCTCGCCACCGCCCTCCACGCCCGCGCGGCGGGCCTGTCGGTGCTCGTGCGCGACCCGCGCGCGGGCGTCGTCGACAAGGCGTGCGGGGAGGGCGTCATGCCCGCCGGCGTCGCCCATCTCGAGGCGCTCGGCGTGCGGCCCGCCGGGCGGGAGATCGTCGGCATCCGCTACTGCGCCCCCGGCCGCAGCGCCGCGACGCGCTTCCGCGGCCCGCCCGGGCGCGGGGTGCGCCGCACCGAGCTGCACGCCGCGCTGCGCGAGGCCGTGCGCGCCGCCGGGATCCCGGTGGAGCGGGCCCGCGTGGAGCGGGTCGAGCAGCAGCGCGGCGGGGTCCTCGTCGACGGCCTGCCCGCCGGGTACGTCGTCGCCGCCGACGGCCTGCACTCCCCGCTGCGCCGCGCCCTCGGCCTCGACGCCGCCACCCGCGGCCCGGCGCGCTACGGCCTGCGCCGCCACGTGCGCCTCGTCCCGTGGACCGACCACGTCGAGGTGCACTGGGCCGAGCACGCCGAGGCCTACGTGACGCCGGTGGGGGAGGAGGAGGTGGGCGTCGCCGTCCTCACGACGAGGCGCGCGCCGTACGAGGAGCACCTCGCCGCCTTCCCCGAGCTGCTCGAGCGGCTCGCCGGGGCCGTCGCCACCTCCACCGTGCGCGGTGCCGGTCCCCTGCGCCAGGAGTCACGCCGGCGCGTGGCCGGGCGGGTGCTGCTCGTCGGTGACGCCTCCGGGTACGTCGACGCGCTCACCGGCGAGGGGATCAGCCTCGCCCTCGCCCAGGCGCGCGCGGCGGTCGACCACCTCGTCTCCGGGGACCTGCCGGGCTACGAGCGGGCATGGCGGCGGGTCGTGCGCCGCCACCGCGTCCTCACCCGGGCGCTGCTCGCCGTCGGCGGCTCCCCGGCGCGGCCGCTGCTCGTGCCCGCCGCCCAGCGCCTGCCCCGGGTGTTCTCCGCCGTCGTCGAGGCCATCGGCGGATGACCCGCCCCGCCGTGACCGCGCGCGGCGGACGCGCTCACGGCCGCGCGGGCCCGCTGAGCGGCTCGACCGGCACGCCGAACCACTGACGCACCCAGTACCGCACCGCGCGGTCGAAGGCGTCGTCGTCGTGCCGGGCGCGCAGCCAGCCCTGGAAGTCCCCGCCGGCGGCGCGGTCGAGCTCGCGCCGGCAGGCCGCGGTGTCGGTCACCGCCCGGTGGAGCATGTCCTCGGCCTCGTCGGCGTCCCGGTAGACGAACGGGTAGCTCGGCGGGACGACGCCCCGCACCCACGGCCGGTCGGGGAAGACGCCCACCGCCCCCGCGACGAGCGCCTCGACGTAGGCGAGCCCGTAGGACTCCTCCCACGCGGTGGCGAGGAACGCCGTCGTGCGGGCGAGGTGCTCCCAGTACGTCGCGCGGCTCGCGGTGAGCGGCCCCACCCACGCCCACTCGCGACCGGACAGGGCCAGTGCCGGCTCCTCGACGAGCTGGGACTCCTCCAGCCGCGCCTCGACGCGGACGGGGGTGCGCGCCGCGACCCGCTCCACGACGTGCAGGAAGAGGTCCGGGCGCTTGCGCTTGTCCAGCGAGATCGCCGGGTAGAGGACGACGGGCACCGCCGGCTCCTCCCGCGGCTGCGCGTGGTCGAGCCGCACGCCGAGGTTGACCCACGCGGTGCGGGCGCGCTCGTACAGGTGCGGGGCCGTCCACGCCGCCACGGTCTCGCGGACCTCGGTGGCCGTCCGCTCGGAGTTGCAGAACGTCGGGAACAGCGCGCAGGACAGCGCGAGGCACGCCGTCTCGACCCGGTGCTCGTACCGCGAGGGGTGCCACCACACGAAGTTCATGATCTGCGGGTCAGGGTCGCGCAGCCGCAGCGTGTGCCACAGGCTCGGGGAGTCGATGACGTCCATGTTGACGACGACGGCGCCCCACACGTCCTCCAGCGGGACGACCGAGAACCCGTCGCACTCCTGGGCGACCGGACCGATCACCTGGGAGCCGGGGAACACGCGCAGCAGCCGGCGCACGAGCGTGGCGCCCGCGTCGTGGCCGACGACCCGACCGTCCTCGACGCGGACGCTGCTCAGGCGGACGACGACGCCCACGGCCGGCTCACCTGCTTGCGAGGGCGTCCCGCGCCGGCTCGGCCGGCTCGGCGTCACCGTCGCCCTGCGGCGGCGCGGGCGGCTCCTCGGCCTGGTCGTCGCCGGTGAGGGACTGCCCGATCCGCATCCCGTAGAAGGAGCGCAGGACGAACACCGTCGCGGCGGCGAAGAACGCCCCGGCGAGGACGAGGACGAGGGTCTGGTGGCCCTGGGCGGTGAGGGAGACCGCGAGCTCGACGGCGAGGAGGCCGAAGAGGGTGGTGAACTTGATGACCGGGTTGAGCGCCACCGACGAGGTGTCCTTGTACGGGTCGCCCACCGTGTCGCCGACGACCGTCGCGTCGTGCAGCGCGGTGCCCTTGGCGTGCAGGTCGACCTCGACGATCTTCTTCGCGTTGTCCCACGCCCCGCCCGCGTTGGCCATGAAGATCGCCTGGAAGAGCCCGAAGAGGGCGATCGAGATGAGGTAGCCGATGAAGAAGTAGGGCTCGAGGAAGGCGAAGGACAGCGTCGCGAAGAACACGCCGAGGAACATGTTGAGCATGCCCTTCTGCGCGTACTGCGTGCAGATCTCCACGACCTTGCGGGAGTCGGCGTCGCTCGCCCGCGTCGCGCCGGCGTCGAGCCGGATGGTGCGGCGGATGAACTCCAGCGCGCGGTAGGCGCCCGTCGTCACCGCCTGGATCGAGGCCCCGGTGAACCAGTAGACGACCGCGCCGCCCGCGATGAGGCCGAGCAGGAACGGCGGGTGGAGCAGCGAGAGGCTCTCCAGCCCGGTCGTGAGGCCGTCGGTGAGGGCCATGATGATGGAGAAGATCATGGTCGTCGCGCCGACCACCGCGGTGCCGATGAGCACGGGCTTGGCGGTCGCCTTGAACGTGTTGCCCGCGCCGTCGTTCTCCTCGAGCATCTGCTTGGCCCGCTCCCAGCGGACCGTGAAGCCGTGCTCGCGGCGGATCTCCTCCTCCACCCCGGGCAGGTCCTCGATCGTCGACAGCTCGTAGACGCTCTGCGCGTTGTCGGTGACCGGGCCGTAGGAGTCGACGGCGATCGTCACCGGGCCGAGGGACAGGAAGCCGAAGGCGACGAGGCCGAAGGCGAAGACCGCCGGGGCCACCATGTGGTCACCCAGGCCCTGCTCGGCGACGAGGTAGGCACCGCCCATGAGGGAGACGATGACCATCCCCAGCCAGTAGGCGGAGAAGTTGCCGGCGACGAGCCCGGAGAGGATGTTGAGCGACGCGCCGCCCTGCCGCGAGCTCTTCACGACCTCGCGCACGTGCCGCGAGCTCGTCGAGGTGAAGGCGCGCACGACCTCGGGGATGAGCGCCCCGGCGAAGGTGCCGAGGGAGACGATGAGCGCGAGCTGCCACCACAGGGCGCCGGCGCCGAGCGGGGAGAGGACCGCCCAGCTCACCGCGAACGTCGCGAGGATGGAGACCACCGAGGTGATCCGCACGAGGGTGGTGAGCGGCTTCTCGAAGTCCATCCGGTCGGCGTGGGCGTACCGGGCCCGCACGAGCGCGTCGTTGACGAGGTAGCTGAACGCCGAGGTGAGGACCATCATGATCCGCACCGCGAAGATCCACACGAGCAGCGTCGCCTGCATCGTCGGGTCGGCGACGGCGAGGATGACGAAGGTGACGAGCGCGACGCCGGTGACGCCGTACGTCTCGAACCCGTCGGCGCTCGGGCCGACCGAGTCGCCCGCGTTGTCGCCCGTGCAGTCGGCGATGACGCCGGGGTTGCGGGCGTCGTCCTCCTTGATCTTGAACGCGATCTTCATGAGGTCGGAGCCGATGTCGGCGATCTTGGTGAAGATGCCGCCGGCGATCCGCAGCGCCGCCGCACCGAGCGACTCACCGATGGCGAAGCCGATGAAGCACGCGCCGGCGATGTCCGCCGGGAGGAACAGCATGATGACGAGCATGAGCATGAGCTCGAGGCTGATGAGCACCATGCCGATCGACATGCCCGACTTCATCGGGATGCGGTGCACCGGCAGCGGGCGACCGGTGAGCGCGGCGAAGGCCGTGCGGGAGTTGGCCAGGGTGTTGACGCGGATCCCGAACCAGGCCACCGAGTAGGAGCCGGCCATGCCGACGAGGCTGAACGCGACGACGACGGCCACCCGCCCCCACGGCAGGTCGACCAGCAGCCCGAAGTACACGACGATGACGGCGGCGATGAAGCTCCACAGCAGGAGGAGGAAGCGGCCCTGCTGGACGAGGTAGGCCTTGCACGTCGTGTAGATGAGCGAGGCGACCGCACCCATCGACGGGTGCTCGGGCAGCCTTCGCAGCTGGAGGTAGACGACCGCGCCGAACGTCATGCCCAGGGCGCACACGAGCAGGCCGACGGCGAGGAGCGTGGTCCCCGACATCCCGCCGACGAGCGTCGCCGCGCCGAGGTCGGGCAGCACGAGGTCGATCTCCCCGCGCGGATGGTCCTGCGCCGCGGCCTGTGCCGCTGGGCCGAAGAGGGTGATCAGGAGGGCGAGCGCACCGGCGAGGACCGCCCGTGCCTTCCCCCGGGAGCGTGCGTGTTCTCGCGTTGTGTCCACAGCAGACCTCGAGACCTCGACGGTCGGCAGGGTCGCCCTGCGACGACTCTGCCGCTGTCCTTCCACGGTAGACCGGCCGAACGCCCCCGACCCGTGACCAAGGGCCCGCCCCAGGGGGCCACCCGCACGCGCGCGCCGCGCAACTCCCCACCCGCCCGCCCCACTCTCGGCGGGTGGCGCGGGAACCGGTGGCCGGGTGGCTCCGGATGCGGGCGGGTGGGGGCTTGCGCAGACTTGAGGCTTCCCCGACGGCAAGGAGAGTGACCTGTGGCCGCTGATGACGCCGACACGACCCGCACCGACCAGCTGACGTTCCAGAACCCCGTGACCCGCTACCCGGAGATCACCCCGCCGGAGCAGGTGCAGGCGGAACCCGGCCTGCAGGCCGAGATGACGCCCAAGCCGGACATCGGGGAGTTCTCCTACCGCGGCACCGGCCGCCTCGAGGGGCGCCGCGCGCTCGTCACCGGCGGGGACTCCGGGATCGGCGCGGCGGTGGCCGTGGCCTTCGCCCGCGAGGGCGCCGACGTCGCCATCAGCTACCTGCCCGAGGAGGAGAAGGACGCCGACGAGGTCGTCCGGATCATCACCGAGTCCGGGCGCAGGGCGGTCAAGCTGCCCGGTGACCTCACGGACCCGGCCGTGTGCAGCGGCATCGTCGAACGTACGGTGGCCGAGCTCGGCGGGCTCGACATCCTCGTGAACAACGCGGCCAAGCAGATCGCCAACGACAGCCTCGAGGAGACCCCGGACGAGCAGATCGTCCAGACCTTCGAGGCCAACGTCCTCGCGACCTTCCGGGTGACCAAGGCCGCCCTGCCGCACCTGCCCCCGGGCTCGGCGATCATCAACTCCACGTCCGTCGTCGCCTACCAGCCGCCCCCGCCGCTGCTCGACTACGCCTCGACGAAGGCCGCGATCAACAACTTCACCAAGGGCCTGGCCCAGGAGCTCGCCCCCAAGGGGATCCGGGTCAACGCCGTCGCCCCCGGGCCGATCTGGACGCCGCTGCAGCCCTCCCACGGCCAGCCGGTCGAGGACCTGCCGGAGTTCGGCAAGAGCACGCCGCTCGGCCGCGCCGGGCAGCCCACCGAGCTCGCCCCCGCCTACGTCTTCCTCGCCTCGCCCGAGTCGAGCTACGTCCTGGGGGAGACGCTCGCCGTCACCGGCGGGATGCCCACCCCGTGACCCGCGGAGGCTGAGCCCCTGCCGTCCCTCGGCAGGGTCCGCGAGTCGCACGCCGGCCCGCGGACCCTCCGGGTGGGGGAGGCGGACACCCGCCCGGCCGGACCAGGCGCCGGTGCGCGGGGGATACTGGCGGGCGATGTCCTCCGCACCCTCCTCCCGCCCGCCGCTCCCGAGGGAGATCTGGGTCCTCGCGGGCGCCGCGCTGATCATCGCGCTCGGCTACGGGCTCGTCGCCCCCGTCCTGCCGCAGTTCGCCCGGTCCTTCGACGTGTCGGTCGCGGCGGCGTCGTTCGTCGTCAGCGCCTTCTCCCTCACCCGGCTGCTCTTCGCGCCGGCGGGCGGCGCGCTCATCACCCGGCTGGGGGAGCGCCGCGTGTATCTCGCGGGACTGCTCGTCGTGGCGGTCTCGAGCATGGCGACGGCGTTCGCGCAGGACTACGTGCAGCTGCTCGTCTTCCGCGGGCTCGGCGGGATCGGGTCGACGATGTTCACCGTCTCGGCGATGGGCCTCATCGTGCGCCTCGCACCGCCGACGGCGCGGGGCCGGGCCGCCTCCTTGTACGCGACGGCCTTCCTCGTGGGGAACATCGGCGGTCCGGTCATCGGCGGGGTGCTCGCCGAGCTCGGGCTGCGGATCCCGTTCATGGTCTACGCGGTGGCACTCGTGCTCGCGACGGGCGTCGTGTGGCGGCTGCTCCCCGAGACCGGCGCCGGCCCCACCCGCACCGTGGACGAGCCGCAGCAGCCGCCGATGGTGTTCGCCGAGGCGCTGCGTGACAGCGCGTTCCGCGCCGCGCTCGTCTCCGGGTTCGCCAACGGCTGGTCGAGCTTCGGGGTGCGGGTCGCGCTCGTCCCGCTCTTCGCGGCCGCGGCGCTGGACGCCGGGCCGTGGTCCGCGGGGGCGGCGCTCGCAGCCTTCGCCGTCGGCAACGCGCTGGCGCTCAACGCCGCCGGGCGGCTGGCCGACGCCCGCGGCCGACGTCCGCTCATCCTCGTCGGGCTGCTCGTCAACGGCGTCTTCACCGCCGTGCTCGGGCTCGCCGGGGACATCGGCACGGTCCTCGTCCTCTCGGCGCTCGCGGGCGCGGGTGCCGGGCTGCTCAACCCCGCGCAGCAGGCGACGGTCGCCGACGTCGTCGGCAACGAGCGCAGCGGCGGCAAGGTGTTCGCCGGCTTCCAGATGGCGCAGGACACCGGCGCGATCCTCGGCCCGGTGCTCGCCGGCGCGCTCGCCGACCGGTTCGGCTACGGCGCCGCGTTCGGTGTCACGGGCGTCATCACCGTCCTCGCCGCGGTCGCCTGGCTGTTCGCCCGGGAGACCCTCCACCGGGACGACGCCGCCGGCCCAGAGCTCGGCGGCTGAGCCACCTCACGAACCGGCGCGCGCAGGCGACTACCCGGGTAGAGCGCGTTCGTGCTCCGCGTCGGCCCGGTCGGGCCGGCGGCCGGCGAGGAAGGACGTGAGGACGATGGAGCCCGACCAGACGACGACACCGCTGACGCGCGTGGCTGCGTGGGCGCGCGCAGCTCTGGCTCGCGCGGCGCAGGACCACCGCGTCACCCTCGGCGAGGCGCCGGAGGCGGACGGGCTCGCGGTGCGGACCGGGCTGCTGCGCGCCGGTGACCGGGTCGGCCTCGCCGCGGCGGACGAGGAAATCTGGGTGGTGGTGGACGGCCACGTCGAGCTCCTGACGACGCGCGCGGACCTCGCCGCCCGTACCGGGGACGTCCTCCACGTCCCGGTGAACACCCCGGGGCACCTCGTCGCCGTCACGGACACCCGGTTCGTCGCCGTGGCCTTCCTCGGGCCGTGACGGCCCGCGGGGACCGGGCAGGGCGCCGGGCCGGGTAGCGTGGGGCGGGTGAGCGCGCAGGACGACAACGGAGCCGCGACCCCGCAGGACGCCCATGGCGCCAAGGTCGCGGACATGTTCAACGGCATCGCCGACCGGTACGACCTCATGAACCTCGTCATGACGTGGGGTCAGGAGCCGCGGCTGGTGCGGCGGACGGTCGAGCGGGCTCGGCTGCCGATCGAGCCTGTCGTCCTCGACCTCGCGACCGGCACCGGCGACGTCGCGTTCGAGGTGCTGCGCACCCGGCCCGCCGCGCAGGTCACCGGCGCGGACATCTCGCCGGGGATGATGGAGATCGGCAAGGCCCGCCCCGGCGGCGACCGCATCACCTGGGTGCAGGCCGACGCGATGGACCTGCCCTTCCCCGACGCGACCTTCGACGCCGTCACGCACGGCTACCTGCTGCGCAACGTCACCGACATCCCGACGACGCTCGCCGAGCAGTTCCGCGTCCTCAAGCCGGGCGGCTGGATGGCCGCCCTGGAGATGTCACCCGCGCCCAAGAACGTCTTCTGGCCGTTCTCCACGGCCTACATCCGCTGGGTGGTGCCGCTGATCGCGCGCCTCATCGCCAAGGACCCCGAGGCCTACGAGTACCTCTCGCGCACCTCCCGCGGGTTCCGCACCCCCGCGCAGATCCACGACATGCTCGCCGACGCCGGCTTCGTCAACATCGGCCACCGGCTGCACATGTTCGGCACGATGGCCGTCCACTGGGCCCAGAAGCCCGTCTGAGGTGCCGACGCTGAGGCCCGTGCGGGCGAGTGACGCGCCCGCGGTGCTCGACGCCTTCGCCTCCTCGTCCGACATGGCCCGGCAGGGCGCGGTCACGACCGCGGCCGAGGCGAGCGCCTACCTCACGCGGTGCACGTCGCCGGGCTCCCGGGTCTTCGCCGTCACCGGCGAGGACGACGTCCTGTGCGGCGCGGTCGGGATCAACCTCGACGAGGCGAACCGCACCGGGTGGGTCTGGTACTGGATGCACGCCCGGCACCGCGGGAAGGGCTGGACGGCCGCGGCCGTGGCGACGGTGGCGGACTGGGCGCTGGCGGAGGGTGGGTGCGAGCGGCTGGAGCTCGGGCACCGGGTCGACAACCCCGCCTCGGGCCGGGTGGCGGTGGCTGCCGGGTTCGTCCCCGAGGGTCGCGAACGCGGCAAGTTCCTCATCGACGGGGAGCGGGTCGACGTCCTCACCTACGGCCGGATCCTCACCGATCCCGCCCCGGTGACGCCCCGGCTCGCCCTGCTCGCCCCGTCCTGAGGCGGCGACGGCGCGGACAGCGCCCGGCCGCTCCCCGCTCAGGCCCACACGCCCCGTGCGGCGGCCTCCTGGGCGTACTGCGCGAGCTGGCGCGCCGGGCGGCCGAGGACGCGCTCGACCGTGCCCGTGGGGGTGGTGTCACCGGCGGCGGCGACCTTCCCGAACCTCGCGACGAGCTCCTCGACGACCTCCGGGGGCAGCCCGGCGGCCCCCATCGCCGCGCGGTAGGCCTCCGGGGTGCCGTCGAAGCGCACGGTGCGCCCGGCTGCCGCCCCGACGACGTCGGCGGCCTCGGCGAAGGACAGCGCCTGCGGCCCGGTGAGCTCCAGCACCTCCCCGACGTGGTCGTCGGCGGTGAGCGCGCTGACGGCGACGTCGGCGATGTCCTGCGCGTCGACGAAGCCCTGGCGGGCGTCCCCGACGGGCAGCACCAGCTCGCCCTCGAGGACGGCGTCGCGGAAGAACGTCTCGAAGTTCTGGGCGAACCAGTCCGGCCGGATGACCGTCCACCCCAGCCCGCTCGTGCGCACCGCACGCTCGGCCTCCTGCAGGCGGGTGACGTCCATGAGGTCGACGGCCCGGTCGGAGTGGAGCACGACTCGGCGCACCCCGGCGGCGGCTGCCCGCTCGAGGAAGCCGGCGGGCAGGTCGACGTCGTCGGGCAGCAGGAGGTACATCCGCCCGACCCCGTCCAGGACGGCGTCCCACGTGCCCGGGTTGGTCCAGTCGAAGGGCGGCTCGATGCGGCGCCCGGCGGCACGCGCGGGGACGCCGGCGGCCCGCAGCCCGGCAACGACACGGCTGCCGGTGGTGCCGGTCCCGCCCAGGACGAGGACGGTGTCGGTGAGGGGCGTGGTCATCGTGGTTCCTCCCTCTCGGGTGTGGTGTGTCGTGAGGCTAGGCGCCACCTCCGACACCGGTCACGGATCTCCGCTGTCAGCAGCGTGGGCCGACGCGAAGAGCCGGTCGAGCGCGGTGAGGGCCTGGGCCGAGTAGGCGGGCAGGCCGTGCTCCAGCCCGTAGGCGAGGTCCGCGAGGGTTGCGCACCTGGCGTGGAAGGCGGCGCGTTCGAGGTCGGCGGCGTCGATCCCCGGGCCGTAGGCGGTGAGCGCGGCGTCCAGCCCGCTGGGTCCGAGGTCGCGCAGGAGGAGGCCGAGGTCGCGGGCGGGGTCGGTGACCGCCGCGTCGCCCCAGTCGATGACGCCGGTGACCTGCCACGCGTCGTCGACGAGGACGTGCTCGGCACCGAGGTCGTTGTGGGTGAGGACGGGGGCAGTGCCCTCGGCGGGCGGGGGCGCGGCGAGGAACGCCTCCACCGCCGCCCGGTGGTGCGCCGGGACGTGGGTGCGGATCCCCGGGTAGAGGGCGCGGGCCTCCTCGAGCCACTCGCGCAGCGGCGCGTCGTCCGGCTCGGCGAGGTCCGTGGGCAGGCGGTGCAGGGCGGCGAGGAAGCGGCCGAGGGCCTCCCCGAGGCCGACGGCGTGGTCGGCGACCCCGGGGAGCCCGAGCACCGGGCGGCCCGGGAGCCTGCGGTAGGCCAGGCACCCACGTCCGGCGTCGACGACGAGCGGCTCGGGCACGGGCAGCGGCACGGCGCCGGCGACGGCCGCGAGCAGCCGGGCCTCGGGAACGACCCGCGCACGGTCGGCCTCCTCGCGGACGAGACGCACGACGAGCTCGTCGTCGACGAGGAAGGTCGCGTGGTCGAGCCCGCCGCCCAGCGGCCGCACCACGCCGGCCGCGAGCCCGTGCTCGGCGAGCACCTCGCGGACCGTCCCCTCGTCCACGTCCTCCCCCCTCCGGCCGGTGCCAGCACGGTAGCCCCCGGCCCGCGCCGTGGGGAGCCGGTGCGGCCCGGCGTCGACCGACGACGACACCGGGGTTCGCCCCGCGCGGACCACGGCGACGCCCCCGGGCGGACGTGGCCACCCGGCGCCGGAACCTAGCGTCGGCCGGACGACGGAGGGAGCCGGACATGGACCGGACACGACAGGTCACGGTGGCCGTGGCCACCGACGAGGAACGGGCAGGCCTCGCCCTGCTCGCCGCCCACGCGATGCGCGACAACCCCGTGCACGTGGCGGCGCTCGGGCCCGACCCCGGCCGCCGGGTGGAGGTCGTGCGCCGGGTGTTCACCGTCCTGCTCGACTCCCGGGAGGTTCTCACGGCCCGTCTCGACGGGCGGGTGGTCGGCCTCGCCGCCCACCTGTCCCCGCCCCACGCCCCGCCGCGGGCCGGCGAGCTGCTCCGCCTCGTCCCCGCCCTGGGCCGCGCCGGGGCGAGGGCGCCGCGGCTGGCGCGGTGGTTCGCCGCCTGGACCCGCCGGGACCCGGCCACCCCGCACTCCCACCTCGGGCCGGTGGCCGTCGCGGACGCGGCGCGGGGCCAGGGGGTGGGCAGCGCGCTGCTGCGCCGGTACACCGAGCGGCTCGACGAGCGGGGGGAGAGCGGGTACCTCGAGACCGACCGGCCCGCCGCCGCCCGGCTCTACCGCCGGTTCGGCTTCGAGGTCGTCGACGAGCACCGGGTGCTGCACGTGCCCACGCTGTTCATGGCCCGGCCGTGAGGCGCGTGGTGGGCTCAGGGACCTTCCCACGGGTAGTCGAGCGCGAGGAACGCCTCGCGCACCGCGCGCGCGTCCGCCTCGACGTCCCCGGCGAACAGCTCGCGTCCGGAGGCCGACCGGACGACCACCTTGGACCCGGTGCGGTAGACGGCGTCGACCTTGTCGCGCGGGATGACGCGCTGCACCGCCCCGCGCCGCTCGACCCGCAGGTGCCGCTCGCCGACGTGCAGGACCGGGGAGTCGAGGATGACCCACGCGCCCAGCGCCAGGCCGGCGAGCAGCCCGAGCACCGGCCGCAGCCACACCAGCCACGCCTGGTCGAAGGAGCCGAGGAGCTGCAGCGGTCCCTGGAAGGGCATCCAGGGCAGGTCGCGGGCCAGCCGTGCGAGGAAGGGCACGCCCACCCCGAGCACGGCGCCGCCGAGGGCGAAGAGGGCCAGGACCCACCGCCGGCCGGCGGCGTCGAAACCGCCCAGCCGGTGCTCGGTGTCGTCCTCGCTCATCGATGCCGAGCATATGGGCAGGTCAGCCGCGCCGCGCGGGAGTCGCCTCCCGGGGACACTGGCCTACGTCCCGGGTCGACCCCGCCCGTCGCCGCCCACCCCCTCCCGCGCAGGCGTCGCCGGTCCTACCCTGGGTCAGTGGGCGTGCCGCTGAGCACCGACGGCGTCGACCAGCGCCTCGTCGACGCGGTCCTCGGCGTGGGTGTGACCCTCGGGGTGGCCGCGACGATCGCCGTCGACCTCGACGAGACCGGGCGCGCCGACCCCGGCGCCTACCTCTTCGCCGGCGTCTTCGGCGCGCTCGTGCTCGCGCGCCGGCAGGCCCCGCGCGCCGTCCTCGTCGCCACCGTGCTCGGGGTCTTCCTCTACTACGCCCTCGGCTACGCGCCGATCGGCATCGCGCTGCCCGCGGTGGTCGCGCTCGCCTCCGCCGCCGAGGCGGGCCACACCCGGTGGGCCGTCGGGGCGGGCACGGTCCTCGTGTCGGCCGCCGCCGTCGCCCTCGTCGAGGAGGGCCGCCCGCTGGACTACCTCGTGAGCTACGAGATGCTGACGAACGTCGCGCTCGTCGCGACGGCGGTGACGCTCGGCGCCAGCATCCGGGCCCGGCGCGAGGCGCGTCGCCACCAGGAGCAGCTGCACCGGGTCGTGCTCGCCGAGCAGGCCCGTGAGGCGGAGCAGCGGCTGCGCGAGGAGCGGCTGAGCATCGCCCGGGACCTGCACGACGTCGTCGGGCACGCACTGTCGGTCATCGCCTTGCACGGGAACGTCGCCGCCGAGGCGATCGGCCGGGACGAGGACGTCGCGCGTCGCGCGATCGGCCAGATCGGGCGCACGACGTCGGCGACGATGCGCGAGCTGCGGGCGACGGTCAAGGTGCTGCGCTCGCCGGGCGGGCGACCGGAGCTCGCGACCCTCGGCCTGGCCGGGGTTCCCGACCTCGTCTCCGCCGCCCGGGAGACGGGGGTGGACGTCGTCGCCGAGCTCGACGTCCCGGGCGGCGTGCTCGACGGCGCCGTCGACGCCGCTGCCTACCGGATCGTCCAGGAGTCGCTGACGAACGCGCTGCGGCACTCCGGTGCCTCGCGCGTCACCGTGCGCGCGGGCCTGGACGGTGGGCGGCTCGAGCTCACCGTGTGCGACGACGGCTGCGGTCCGGGGGACGCGCTGCGGCCGGGCGCCGGGATGGCCGGCATCGAGGAACGGGCCGTCACCCTCGGCGGCGGCGTCTCCTTCGGCAGGTCCGACGACGGAGGCTTCGCCGTGCGCGCACGGCTGCCGGTGAGGGTGGGGACATGATCCGCGTCGTGGTGGTCGATGACCAGGAGCTCGTCCGGACGGGGCTGCGCACGCTCGTCGAGCACGACGGCGACATCACCGTCGTCGGGGAGGCCGACTCGGGCCGGACGGGGGTGTGGCGGGCCCGCGAGCTGCGTCCCGACGTCGTCCTCATGGACATCCGGATGCCCGACGTCGACGGGATCGAGGCGACCCGCCAGATCGTCGCGGACCGCGACCTCGGCGACGTCAGGGTGCTCGTCCTCACGACGTTCGACGAGGACGAGCACATCGTCGAGGCGATCCGCTCCGGGGCGGCCGGCTACCTCCTCAAGGACGTCTCCCCGGTGGACCTGCGTGCGGCCGTGCGGGTCGTCGCCGCGGGTGAGGCGCTGCTGTCCCCGTCGGTGACGCGCCGGGTCATGCGCTCCCTCGCCGAGGCTCCCCGGGCGCGGGTCGACGACGCGCTGCTGCGCCGGATCACCGACCGGGAGCGCGAGGTGCTCGAGCAGGTCGGCCGGGGCCTGTCCAACGAGGAGATCGCCCGCGTCCTCTACCTCTCCCCGGCGACCGCCCGGACCTACGTGTCGCGCCTGCTCGCCAAGCTCGACGCGCGCGACCGGGCCCAGCTCGTCGTCCTCGCCTACGAGACCGGTCTCGTCAGCCCGGGCGCGCAGCCCTCCTGAGCCTCACGGCTGCTCACCGACCGCCTCGCCGGCCGCCTCGCCGGCCGCCTCACCTGCCGACGAACCGCGCGTGGCCCCCACGCTCGCCGCGCTCACGCACGCGACGGCGACCAGCTGCACCGGGGTGAGCCACTCCTGGAGGATGAGGGCGGCGGCGAGTGCCGCGGCGGCCGGCTCCAGGCTCATGAGGATGCCGAACACGCGGGGCGGCATCGTCCGCAGCGCGATCATCTCCAGGCTGTAGGGGACCACGGAGCTGAGCACCCCGACGGCCGCGCCGAGGACGAGCAGCCGCGGCTCGAGCAGCGTGGTGCCCGCGGAGGCGACGGCGACGGGCGCGACCGCGAGCGTCGCGATCGTGCTCGCGAGGGCGAGGCCGTCGATGCCCGCCCAGCGGCGCCCGGTCGCCCCGGCGGCGAGGATGTACAGCGCCCAGCACGCGCCCGCGAACAGGGCGAGCGCGAAGCCGAGGGCGTCGGCCCCCGCCCCGGGCGCGAGGCCGAGCAGGACGACGCCCGCGGCGGCGAGCCCGACCCACAGCAGGTCGCGCGGCCGCCGGCCGGTGACGGCGGCGAGGGTCAGCGGCCCGATGAACTCGATCGTCACCGCCACCCCGAGCGGGATGCGCGCGAAGGACTCGTAGAACGCCCAGTTCATCGCCCCGAGGGTGAGCCCGAGCGTGAGGACCGGGCGCCAGTCCGCGGCGCTGCGGCCCCGCGGGGAGGGGCGGGCGATGGCGAGGAGGATGAGCGAGCTCGTCGCCAGGCGCAGCAGCACCATGCCGCTCGGCGGGATCTCGCCGAACTGGCCTTTGGAGATGGTCGCGCCGAGCTGTACCGACGCGATGCCCGTGAGGACGAGCCACACGGGCGACATGCGAGGTCGGGCCACTGCCCCAGCGTAGGCACCGGGTGGCACCTCCCCGTCGGCCCGACGGCGTCGAGGGGTGTCGCCTCGCGCTGACGGGGCGTGCGACCGGTGACGTCGCACCCGACGCCCGTGGACGGACGTCGGCGCGTCCCGGCGTTCCTAGCGTCGAGGGCATGACCACCACCACCCCCGCCGCCCGCCCGCTGCGCCGCGCCCTCGCGGCGCTCGCGGCCGGCGCGTGCGTCCTCGCCGGCTGCAGCGGCCCGGCGTCCGGGAGCCCCGCGTTCCCGGTCGAGCCGGTCGACTTCACCACCCCGCTCGCGATCCCGCCGCTCGCCGAGTCACGCGTCGAGGAGGACGGCACCCGCGTCTTCGAGCTCACCGCCCAGGAGGGCACCTCGGAGTTCCGTCCCGGCGTCGCGACGCCGACGTGGGGCTTCGACGGTCCCTACCTCGGGCCGAC